>JBCBZW010000062.1 GCA_039815145.1 Pseudomonadota bacterium | reverse complement strand
TGGGGATGTTCGCGAATCGCCGTGACCGCTTCGCGCACGGTCCACCCCTCGATCAGCGTGACCTGGTACTGGATGACATCGCCGCTCACGAGCAAGGCCAGGAGGCCTGAGGGGGTGAGGTCCCCATCGAGCCGGTACTGCCCCGCCTGAATTCGAGTGGCGTCCCCCTGCCAACGCGCCAGCGCACGCCACCAGCGTGGGTGGGTCAACCAGCCGCGCTCCGCTAGGCGCTGTGCCAACCCGGAGAGCGAGGTACCGGGCTCGACCTCTAGCACCGCATCGGCAGGAATGGGCAGAGGGGACTCGAGCCAGCGCCATACCACGTGTGCTCCCCACGCAGCGGCGCCGCCAAGCAGCAGCAGGCTCAGGGTGGCAATCGCCAGTATGCGAGAGACCAGAGGGGTCATGCGCCAGGCACCCCGACGCGGCGGCCGAGTTCGCGCCGTAGCTTGTCGATGCGGGCGGTCACTTCCGCGCCCTCTACGGGCAGCGCCTCGCCGTCGATGCTCCCCACCGTTCGAAGGCCGGTCAGTGAGCTGCTCAGTAACACAGCATCGGCACGATGTTGCAGGCGATCCATGGTGAGATCTTCGTGGATGACCGTCATGCCTTGCGCCTGCGCCACGTCGAGCAGCGCCCGGCGCATCACGCCGGCCACTCCCGCCTGGTCGAGCGCGGGAGTCACGAGGGTTTCGCCGCAGAGCGCGAACACGTTAGCTGAGGTCGCGCATACGATGGCATCGCCGGCCGCCCGCATGAGCCCTTCGGCGATCCCAGGGTCGGCCCACTCGCTGCGCGCGAGCACCTGGGGCAACCGGTTGAGGTGTTTCATGCCCGCGAGGGTCGGATTGATGCTGAGTGGTGTCCGGCAGATCCGTACGGTCAGGGGTGCCGGCGGCGTCATGCACCAGGTGTCTGCAAACCCGGCGTCGCGCGGCGTCTCCAACAACAGAAGGCGCGGGGACGCATCAGCGGGGATGGCGTAGCCGCGCGGTCCGCTGCCACGGGTTAACAGTAGCTTTAGGATGCCGTGACCAAGGGCGTGGGCGCGCGCTTCGATCGCCCCCTGCAGGGCCAGGCGGTCGGTCGTCAGGAACAACCGTTGCGCGTCACTGCACAAGCGATCGAGATGGTGGTCGAGGAGGCGGACCCGGCCGGCGACCACGGCCATCGTCTCGAACAGCCCGTCGCCGTACGCCAGGCCGCGATCATCGGCCGGTACGCTGACGCTGGAAGGCTCGGGCATGAGCGCCGTTCGACAGGCGTCGAGGCTAGTCGACGCGCTTGAAGATCACGGTGCCGTTGGTGCCACCGAAGCCGAAGGAGTTGGACAGGACAACGTTCAGGCGGGCTTCGCGAGCCGTGTGCGGCACGAAATCGAGATCGCATTGAGGATCGGGGTTGTCGAGGTTGATCGTGGGCGGGATCACCCCCTCACCCAGGGCGAGTACCGAGAACAATGCCTCGATCGATCCGGCCGCGCCGAGCAGGTGGCCGGTCACCGACTTGGTGGAGCTCACGGCCAGCTTGTACGCGTGATCGCCGAAGGTGCGCTTCATCGCGATAGTCTCCGCGATATCGCCGGCGGGCGTCGAGGTGGCGTGGGCGTTGATGTAGTCGATGTCCTCGGGATTGAGCTTCGCATCGCGCAGGGCGGCGGTCATGCAACGGCGAGCGCCGTCGCCGTCCTCCGAGGGCGAGGTCATGTGGTAGGCGTCGGCGCTCATGCCGAAGCCGCCGTACTCCGCGTAGATCTTCGCCCCGCGCGCACGCGCGTGAGCGTATTCCTCCAGGACGAGGCACGCGGCGCCGTCGCTCAACACGAAACCGTCCCGGTCCGCGTCCCAGGGACGGCTCGCGAGCTGCGGTTCGTCGTTGCGCGTCGAGAGCGCGCGTGCGGAGCAGAATCCGCCCAGTCCCAAGGTGGTCGTGGCCATCTCGGCGCCACCGGCCACCATGATGTCCGCGTCTCCGTGCTGGACCATGCGCGCGGCGAGCCCGATGTTGTGGGTGCCGGTCGTGCACGCCGTGACGACGCTGATGTTCGGTCCCCGCAGCTTGTGCTTGATCGACAAGTTGCCGGCGACCATGTTGATGATGCTGGCCGGAACGAAGAACGGCGAGATCTTCCTCGGCCCCTTCTCCAGCGCGGCCTCGTAGTTGCGCTCGATGGTGCCGATGCCGCCGATGCCGGCGCTGACCGCACACCCGATACGCTCGGCGAGCTCATCGTCGATGTCCTCGAGGCCCGCGTCGACCAGGGCGTCCGCACCGGCGGCGATGCCGTAGTGCATGAACGGATCCATCTTCCGCGCTTCCTTAGGCGCGAGGTAGGCCCCAAGATCGAAGTCGTCGATCGTGCCGCCGAAACGCGTGGTGAACGCGCTTACGTCCATAGACGTGATCGGACCTATCCCGCTACGACCTTCCTTCACGGCGGACCAGGCCGCCTCGACCGTGTTGCCCACGGGCGATACGACGCCGAGTCCGGTGACTACGACTCGTCTCATGTTGCTCAACCTCGGCCTGGAAAGGCTGGCCGTGAGACACGGTCCAGCCTGCGCTTCTTGAAGGGACCCGCGGACACGGCGGGTTACCGAGCGACTTTAGTCGCTGGAACGATTCTTGATGTAGTCGACCGCCTGCTGCACCGTGGTGATCTTCTCGGCCTCTTCATCTGGGATTTCGAGCTCGAACTCCTCTTCGAGCGCCATGACCAGCTCAACGGTGTCGAGCGAGTCGGCACCCAGATCATCGACGAAGGAAGCATCGCTGGTGACGGAGTCTTCCTTCACCCCGAGCTGCTCGGCGACAATCTTCTTGACCTGTTCTTCAATGCTCATGTTCGTGTAGTTCCCCTTCAAGGATCTCGTGTAAACCGGGCGCTTGCCCGGGGCGGCTTTCGCTGCGGCGCTGCATTTTACGCGGAGCGCCGCCTGACTACTACTGGTAGGTACGGGGATCCAAGCACTTATGGCCCCATCAGCCCTACTGCATGTGCAGGCCACCGTTGACGTTCAGGGTCTCGCCCGTGATGTAGGCGGCGGCTGGAGAAGCCAAAAACGCCACGGCGGCCGCGATGTCGTCCGCAGAACCGAGGCGGGCCAGAGCGATCTGTCCCTGAAGGGCGTCACGCTGCGCCTCGTCCAGGGCATCGGTCATGTCCGTGGCGATGAAGCCCGGGGCCACCACGTTGACGGTGATCTCCCGCGAGCCCACCTCGCGCGCCAGGGACTTGCTAAAGCCGATGATGCCGGCTTTGGCTGCCGCGTAGTTGGCCTGCCCCGCATTGCCCATCAGGCCCACCACGGAGGCGACGTTGATGATGCGCCCCTTGCGCGCCTTGGTCATGCCGCGCAGGGCAGCCTTGCACATGCGGTACATGGACGTGAGGTTCGTGTTCAGCACCTCGTCCCACTCCCTGCCCTTCATTCGCATGAGCAGGTTGTCGCGGGTGATGCCGGCGTTGTTGACGAGGATCGTGGGCGGGCCGGCGAGCTCCTTGACCGCCGCGAAGGCCTCGGTGACGGAGTCATCGTTCGAGACGTCCAGCACCAGGCCGTGGCCCTTGGCCCCGGCCTCGCGCAGGGCAGCCTCGATACCGTCGGCACCGCCCTGAGAGGTGGCGGTACCGATCACCGTGGCGCCCTGCGAGGCGAGCACCCGCGCGATGGCGGCACCGATGCCGCGCGAGGCGCCGCTGACCAGGGCGATCTCACCTTCGAGGACGCGATCAACCACGACCGATCTCCCGCAGCGCCGTGAGGCACTCGTCTAGGGTGGCAGGGTCGTAGATCCCGTGGATCGCGAGTTCGCGCCGCCGTTCGATACGTCGATTGAGTCCCATCAATACCTTCCCAGGTCCGCACTCGATGACTGCATGGACCCCCTCCTTCACCATCGAGCGAATCGTATCCACCCAGCGCACCGGCTTGTACAGCTGCTGCACCAGGGCATCACGAATATCCTCGGGGTAGCCGTGGCGACCGATGTCCACGGTGTAGATCTCCGGCACCAGGGGGTGGCGGAACAAGGTGTCGTCCAGGCGTTCGCGCATGCGCTCCGCCGCAGGCTTCATGAGCGAGGAGTGCGAAGGCACGCTCACCTGCAGGAGCACGACGCGCTTGGCGCCCTTGTCGCGCGCTGACTGCATGGCGCGTTCGACGGCGCCTGCGTGCCCTGCGATAACGATTTGATTAGGTGCGTTGAAGTTGACGGGCTCGCAGACCCCACCGTCGGCGACGGCCTCTTCGCACGCGCTGGCGACCTGGCGGTCCGTCAGGCCGATGATCGCCGCCATCGCGCCCTCACCTGCGGGCACCGCCTCCTGCATGACCCGGCCCCGGTACTCCACGAGCTTGATGGCCGTGGTGAAATCCAGGGAGTCGGCACACACCAGCGCCGTGTACTCGCCGAGGCTGTGACCGGACATGACGGTGGGCGATGGGCCGCCGCGATTGCGCCACACGCGCCACACGGCCACACCGGCTGCCAGCATGGCGGGCTGCGTGCGCTCCGTGCGTGCCAGCTCTTCCGCGGGGCCCGTTTGGGTCAGCGCCCAAAGGTCGTAACCAAGCGCGTCTGACGCCTCTTCGAAGGTCTGCTTGACCATCGGCTCGGCAGCGGCCAGTTCGGCGAGCATGCCAACCGACTGTGACCCCTGCCCTGGGAACACGAAGGCTAGCGCCATGAGCGTCTCCAACTTCGCAAACGCGGAAGTTTACTGGCCCTGGCGCCGCACGCTCAACCGTTCGCGACAGGATTCGTCGAGGGCCAACAGCAGCCCGAGGGCGATCAAACCGCCCACCGTGCCGTAGAGATGCGCGACCTCGATCACGGGCCCGCGCGAGGCGCTCGTCGACCAGGGCATAGGCCCCACCAGCACCTCCCAAGCCAGCTTGAGCCCAAGCCCGATCACCATCAGGGCGGCGCCAGGCCTGCGGGTGAGCGCCATCCACCCTGCCCCGGCCACGAAAAGACCGTGCTCGACACCGGAAAGCCCCACGTACCAGCCCACTTCGGGCTGCCAGAGGTAGAGGCCCGCATCGATCGCGAGGCATCCCCCAACAAACGCCGCCCACCAGGCGCGGGCCGGGAGGATGCCAGCGAACAGTAACCAGATCAGCGCGAAGGCCACTCCATCCAACAGGAGGTGGGCGCCGTTCATGTGCACCAGATGGGCGGAAATCAGTCGCCAGGGTTCGCTCAGGAGTAGCGGCAGGTCTCGTTCGTAGCGCAAAAGCAGTCGCCAGACGTTACCCCCTAGAGCGATGGTGAGGGCGAACCCCACGGGCACCACCACGCCGGCCCAGTCGGCGAGGGGCAGGCGCAGCATTTCGCGGGCGAGTGGGGTCCCAGATCTCATTGTCTGCGGGTCCGTTTGCTAGAATGGGGGGTCTTCTGGGCCGTCGGCGGCAGAAGCGTCGTCGGCGCTCGCGTCTCCCCGCATCTCCGCGGGGGCGTGCGCCCCTAACAGTATGAACATGAACACGGTAACGAGATCAGGGAGTCTTGAGAGATGATGAACGCAACGCCCCGAGTGACGAAGGGCCGTCAACACGGATTTACGCTCATCGAGATTATGGTGGTGGTGGTAATCCTCGGCATCCTGGCCACCCTGGTGCTGCCCAACGTCATGGGCCGAGCCGACGATGCTCGCGTCACCAAAGCCAAATCGGACGTGCAAGCGCTCATGTCAGCGCTCAACCTCTACCGCCTGGATCATCTGCGCTACCCCGCGGGGGACGTCGGTCTGGAGGCGCTGGTGAACCCGCCCCCCGGCACCACCCGCAACTACCTGCAGAAGAGCACCGTGCCGCGCGATCCCTGGGGCAACCCCTACCAGTACGTCAATCCAGGCGTGCGCGGTGAGATCGACGTGCTCAGCTTCGGCGCGGACGGTGCGCCGGGCGGTGAGGGCTTCAACGCCGACATCGGTAGCTGGGAAACGAGCTGAGCCTGGGCTCGGCTCGCAACGCCAGGAGCGCGCTCGTGCGTGTAAGGGGCATCTCTGGGTCATCCGCCGGCGGTTTCACGCTGATCGAGGTGATGGTGGTGATCGTGGTGATCTCATTGTTGGCCGTCGCCGTGGTGATCAACCTCCCCTCCACGAGCGGCGACCGAATGCTCGAGCGTGAGGTCAATCGCCTCACCGCCCTGCTCCAGATGGCGAGCGAGGAAGCGTTGTTTCAGGGCCGCGACCTGGGCCTGCACATCGACCTCGATAGCTACAGCTGGCATCAGTTCGACCCCCAGGGCCTGAACTGGATTCCCCTCCAAGACATCGAGCAGCTGCGCCCGCGGGAGCTGCCGGAATTGGTGGAATTCGAGCTGGTGGTGGAGGGGCGCGGTGCCAAATTGACGCCGAGCGACAAGGAGCGCCGCCAGCTGCGCCAGCGGGATCGCGAACAGGGCAGCGAGGATGACGACGAGAGCCAGACCGGTGCCGCGCAGGCGAGCACCGTCACGCCTCAGGTCATGGTGCTGGCCAGCGGTGAGTTGACGCCGTTTGCGCTCCATTTCCAGAGCGAGGTGTCCGAGCGGCGCTACACGCTCACCGGACAGCCCTTCGGCGCCCTGGAGATCACCGAGGAAGAGGGACTGTGATGGTCGGTGCCCGACGAGCCCTGCCCCGATCGGCTGCGGGGTTCACGCTGATCGAACTGCTGGTGGCCGTGGCCGTGGTCGCGTTCAGCCTTGCGGCCGCGTTCCAGACCATCAACCAGGCGGCTTTCGGCACGGGCCGCATGCAAGAGCGCACCATGGCGAGCTGGATCGCCCTCAATCGCGTCGCTGAGTTGCGTCTGCTGCCGACGATCCCAGAGATCGGGCGATCCGATGGTGAGGTGGAGTTCGGCCCAGCCGAGTGGGTGTGGGAAGCGGAAGTCAGCGCCACCCAAGTCGAGGCCCTGCGCCGCGTAGAAGTGGTGGTGCGCTACACCCGTGACGGCGACGCGCTCGCCACGGTGGTGGGCTTCGTTGGCCAGCCCCCCGCCCCCGGCGGCGCACCAGCGCCCTGGGCCGGCATCCCCGGTGGGCAGCCCGGGACGCCCGGCTTGCCCGGAACCCCGAACGATCAACGCACGCCACAGGGCGAGCGGGAGGAGACCTAGCATGCCGTCCGCTCGGCTGCCCAGGCGCACCCACGGCTTCACCCTGATCGAGATCATCGTGGTGGCGGGGATCTTCGCGATCTTCGGACTGCTCGCCTTCGGCAGCCTCAACCGCCTGTTGCAGCAGGACGGCATTCTGCGGGCCTCCGCAGAGCGCCTGCAGGAGCTGCAGTTCGCAGTGCGCTACATGGCCAGCGACCTGTACCAGGCGCAACCGCGGCCCGTGCGCGACCTTCTCGGCGAAGGCCGTGTACCGGCGATGGTGTCCGGGGCGACCAGCGAGTTCCCCTTGGAATTCACCCGCGGCGGCTGGAGCAACACGATCGGCGCCCGCCGTCCGACGCTGCAACGCGTCGCGTACCTGATCGACGACGGCTCGCTGGTACGCGTGTACTGGCAGGTGCTGGACCGAACGCTCGGCAGCCAACCGGTGCGCATCGCGTTGCTCGACGGCGTAGAGCAGATGACCATCCGTTTCATGGACTCCACCCGTGCCTGGCAGACGGATTGGCCGCCGCTGAACGCCGGCGGCGACCCCCAGGCGCAGCTCTACGCGCGCCCGCTGGCCGTCGAGTTCGTGCTGGTGATGGAGGACTTCGGGCAGATTCGTCGGGTCGTGGAGCTGAGCCCATGACCACCGGTCATCCGCGACGGCAGCGCGGCGCAGCGCTGCTGACGGCGGTGCTCATCGCCGCCCTCGCCACGGTGATCACGGTCGCCCTCGCGGACGCCTACCAGCTGCACTTCCGCCGCACCACGGTGCTGGTGAGCTCGGAGGTGGCCATGCAGTACGCCCTCGGCGCGGAGAGCTGGGCCCACGACATCCTGCGCCAGGATCTGCAGGACACGCAGTCCGACCACCGCCTGGAAGCCTGGGCCACGTCCCTGCCGCCGCTGCCTATCGACAACGGCCTCATCGAGGGCACCCTCGAGGACATGCACGGCCGCTTCAACCTCAACAACCTCGCCGGCGGGCAGCAACAGCAGCAGCAACAACCTGGTGGCGGCCTGCAGCAGCAGGGCGCGCAACAGAACATCGACGAAAATGCGGTGGCCCAGTTCCAGCGGCTCCTGCAGGCCCTCGAAATCGATCCCGCCCTCGCCTACGCCGCCGCGGACTGGATCGACTCGAACCAGGAAGTGGCCTTCCCCGACGGCGCCGAAGACGACTTCTACACGGGTCAGGAACCCGCCTACCGCACCGCCAACCTGGCGATCACCAACCCGAGCGAGCTGCTCGCCATCGGCACCTTCGACGTGGCCGCCTGGCGCGCCCTGCGGCCCTTCGTCACCGCCCTGCCGCCGGGCACGGCGATCAACCCGAACACGGCCTCCCCGGTGGTGCTGCAGTCACTTTCGGAGAACATTAGCCCAAGCGATGCCCAGGGCATCTTCGAGCAAGCCGGCGTAACCCCCTACGAGAATCTGGATGACCTCAGTCAGCAGATCGGCCTGGAAGGCGGCGGCGCGGCCAGCGTGACCGTCAATTCCAACTACTTCCGTCTCATCGTGCGGGTGACCGTTGGTGCTACCCTGTTCACAATGTACAGTTTGCTCGAGCGCGACAATCAGGGTCAGGTCTGGACCCGTTTCCGCACATTCCACACAGAATAAGAACCTGAGCCCGCCATGCCCGAACATCTGATCGTCCGTTTATCCGCCGAGCAGGACGCTGCGCCAGAAGTCCTGCGCGTCGGTGAGGGCAGCGTCGGCCACCCCGTGCAGGTCGTCTCCCCGAGCGAGCTGACCACCCCGCCGGGCGAAGGTACGCGCGTGGTCGCCCTGGTGCCCGGTGAGCACGTCTTGCACCGCATGACCCGCGTGCCCGTGAAGGGCGCCGCGAAGATTCTGGCGACCGTGCCCTTCGCCCTGGAGGAGCACATCGCGGAGGACGTGGGCACCCTGCACTTCGCCATTGGCGCCCGCGAAGATAACGGCGATGTGCCGGTCGCCGCCGTGGCCGCCGATCTCATGGAGCAGTGGACCGAGACTCTTGCCGAACTCAAGCTTCCGGCGAAGGCGATGTTCGCGGAGTCGGCGCTGCTGCACCCGCCCTCGCGCACCGCGGTCGCCCTGATCGACGGCGATCACCTGCAGCTCGCCGCCCACGGCCAGCCGCCGGTGGTGGATCAGGTGGATAACCTCGAATTGCTACTGGATGCATTAGGTGCAGGCCGGAACGACATCAGCCCCGCCGCTGACCAGAGCGACGGCGCCGAAGGTGACGAGGATTCCCAGGACGACGATGCGGACGCGGACAACAGCCCGCCCAGCATCCTCACGATCTTCGCCAGCGCGGAGGACCTGCGTCGCCACGCCGCCATGTTGGACGCCCTGGAGAGCCGCATGGAGCGCGTCGAGCGACGCGAGCTGACCGCTGGCGCCGCGCCGCTGCTCGCCCAGCAAGCGGCCCAGGAAGTCGAAGCGATCAATCTGCTCCAGGGCGCCTACGCCCCGGCCTCCCACTACGGCGCCCTGTGGCGCGAGTGGCGGGTGGCCGCGGTGCTGGTCGGCGTGCTGTTCCTCACCATGATCGGTGGCAAGGGGGCACAACTGCTGCAGCTACGCGCGGAAGATGCCCGCTTGAGCGCCCAGGTGGCCACCGCCGCTGAACAGCTGTGCCCGGGCGGCATCAACGCGAGCTTCGGCGTGCGGGAACAACTCGCGCGATGTCTCGGCGATGGTGCCGGACCAACCGAAAATGAGCTATTCCTCACCATGCTCGACGTACTCGGCAGCGCCCTGCGCGACAACCCCAACACACGTATCGAAGAGGTGCGGTTCGCTCGTCAGAAGATGGATCTGAAGCTGCTGGCCCCAAGCGTAGACACGCTCGATGAGATCAAGCGCATGGTAGCCGATCGGGGCGGCATCAACCTCGAGATCGAGCAGGTGAACCCCCAGGCGGACGAGGTCGAGTTCCGCATTGAATTGACCAGGCCTAACGCATGAAAGAGTGGTTCGAAGGACTAGAGACGCGCGAGCGTTGGGTGCTGGTGATCGGCTCGATCATCGCCGTGATCAGCATCCTGTACGGCGGCATCATCAGTCCCCTCTACGGCGCGGTGGACAAGCATCAGGCGAGCGTGCGCGAGCACACGCAGCTGCTGCAGTGGATCCAGGCCAACCAGGGTCGGGCCACCACACGCGGCAACGGGGGCGGCGGCGGTGGCGGCAGCGCCGTGACGGAGCTGAGCCGCCAGGTGCGCAGCGCCGGCCTCCAGCCCTACCTCGAGCAAAGCCGACCGAACGGTAACAACGGCGTGCGAGCCGAGTTTCGTAACGCCCCCTTCGACGAGTTGATGAAATTGCTCGGTAACCTCGAGAGCGGAGCCTCCCTGCGCGTAGTGGATGCCGCCGTGCAACCCGGGGATATCCCCGGCACCGGCAACTTCCGAGTCACGCTGGCGCGAGCGGGATCCTAAGTGGACGCCGAGGTGCGCAGACTGCTGATGATCGGCGGTGCCGTATTCGTCGTGGCCTTGATCCTGCACGTACCGGCCGGCCCGGCGTTCGCCTGGGCGGGGTTGAACAAGCAGGTCGCCATGCAAGGTGTGGCGGGCACCATCTGGTCGGGCTCCGCCAGCGCAGCGAGCGTCACGGTGGCCGGCAGCGGGAATGCTGGCCCCAAGGGCGTGTATCTCGGGCGCCTGCGTTGGCGCTTCCAGCCGCTGTCCTTGTTTCTCGGACGCTTGGAGTACCTGGTGGAGGCTGACGGGCCCACGATCGCCGGGCTTCGCGGTCGCATCAGTCCCGCCAGCGGCGGCGGCGTGCGACTGGTCAGCACCCGTGGACGCGCGCGCATCGACGCCGTCGCGCCCCTGCTCTCCGTGCCCATGTTGGGCGGCTTGAGCGGCACCGTCGACTTCGAGCTCGAGCACGTGGTGTTGAACGCCAGCGAAGGCGCCGGGTGGCCCGAACGGGCGGACGGACGCCTACAGCTGCGCACGGTCAGCGTGCCCCTGCTGGGCAGCGACTCCCTCGGCGACTTCGATCTCTCCTTCCGTACGGAGCCCGCCACCGGCGACGTGCAGGTGGAGTACGCCGACACCCAGAGCGGACCGCTCGCCCTGCAAGGCACGGCGACCCTGCGCGCCGATGGCAGCCTCGACCGCGAGTGCGAGTCACGGGCCCGCGCTGGCGCCAGCACCTCGCTGGCGCAGGCCGCGCCCCTGATCTGCAGCAACGACTTCTTCTAGTCTGCCGACTCGTCGTCGCTGTTCTGTGCGGTGGGTGCGATCTCGCGCCACTCCCCGAGCATGGGGAAGTAGACGCCCGCGCGGTGTTCCCGTTCGGTCTCCAGCATCTCGGCCAAACGCATCGCGAGCTGCAGCTCTCGCCCCACGTTGCGGGCCTCCGCCTGGAGAAACTGCTCCACGCCCCCGCCCTGGTGCTCGGAGGTGCGCAACTCGACCAGCCAGCGCACGTCACCTACGAGGAAGCTAAGGTCGACGCGCGCGCTGACCGCCCGCCCCTCGAGCCATCCCGATAGGCCCCAACCGGCCTGAACCTGCGAGCCTTGTTCGCCGAGGGCCCAGCGCCCCTGGGTGTCCTCCAAGGTGGCCCGGATCGCCGTCAAGGCCCGTCGGGCAGCGTCCAGCAACGGATCCGCGCGCAGGCCTGCCCGATGCAACGCGTCGACGACGCGTCGATTGAGTGCGGCGGCCTCGTCGGCGGGCGCGGGCAAAGGTCCGCGCTGGGCGGCCATCCGCGCCAGCACCCAGTGCACGACTCGCCCCACGTGGCGTGCCACCTCCCCGGCACCTTCACGCGGCAGGAGCACGGATTCCTCGGCCAGGGACGGCCGCGGCACGCGCACCACCTCGGGCACGGGCATGCGCTTCAAAGACCAGTCCGACGGCAAGCGATGGAGGGTTTGCGCGAGCGCAGTCAGCGGCTCCTCCGCGATCTGGCCCGTCGCGGTCGTTGGCACGGTCCACAGAGCCGTCGCGCGCAAGCCCGGCTCCAGTAGGGCGAGCAGCGATCCGGGTGCGGGCCGCGCTTCCTCTTGCCCATCTTCGTTGCCGCCAGGGCTGCTGTTGTTGGGCGGACGCAGCTCCCCGGACAGGTGCAGTGCCTCGCGGGCGCGGGTGAGCGCGACGTAGGCGAGGCGCAGGGCCTCGTCCCTATCGAGCTGGCGTTCGCGGCCACGCAGGTAATCCCCAATGGGATCGCTCGCGCGCCGCGTGCCGATCGGCCCCACGAGCAACCGGCTCCCCTCCCCCGCGTTCGGATCGATCTCGTGCAACGCCACCTCGCCCACCTCGAGCAAGGCGCGAGGGGCGACACGCGGCGTAGCGCCCAACCCCGGAATGACCACCACATCGAACTCCAAGCCCTTGGACTTGTGCATGGTCATGACCTGCAGGCGACCATCCGCTCGCGGGTCGGGCTCGGCGTAGAGTGCCGCCAGGCCGCGTTCGAGGGGAGCTAGGTCGCGCAAGCGCCCGGTGCGGTCCACCTGATCGAGGAGATCGAAGTAGCGGTGCACGTTCGCCAGGGCCTGCTCACTGCGTAGGGTCGCCGCACCTCCCATGGCTGTCCACGCCCCCTCCACGGAATCGCGCAGGCTCGCGCTCCCGCGTTGGCGCCACGCGTCGGCGAGCACGCCTTTCACGCGCGATAGGCGCCGCCGCCCGTCTTCGCTCAGCCGTGCGCGGCCGCGCTGGTCGATCACGCAATCCCAGACAGTGCGCCCGCGATCCTCGAGCACGAGGGCGTGCAGGTCGTGCAGCGACATGCCACACCAGGGGGCGCGCAACACGGTCAACCAAGCGGCGCGGTCGCCGAGGTGCCACAGGGCTCGGGTCAAGGCGTGCACGTCGCGGACTTCGAGCGTGTCGCGCAGGGGCTCGATCTCCACCCCCACGTAGCGCAGGCGCGCGGCACGCAAAGCGGGTAGGACGTGGGCCAGGTGATCGCGGGCTCTCACCAGCACGGCCACCGTGCTAGCGGGCTCATCGAGTGCCGCACGGACTCGCTCTACGACCCACTTGGCTTCCGCCTCACGCGAGTGCTCCCCTTGCAGCGCCAGGGTGACATGCGCACCAACTGCACCTTCGCGAACGGGTTCGCTCGCTTCGAAGCGCACCCGCCCTACCTCGCCATCGGCTGCCCCTGCGCTCTCGACGGCGGTCATCGCCTCGTTGACCCAGCGCACCAGCGCAGCGTTCGAGCGGAAGTTGCGTCGCAGTTGCAGGGAGGGCAACGCCAGTTCGCCGACACCATGGCGCTGCACCTGAGCGAACAACTGCACCTGCGCGTCGCGAAAGCGGTAGATGGACTGCATCGGGTCGCCGACCACGAAGAGCGTCCGCTCCCCATCCCCACTCGCCCAGGCGTTGGTGAGTCCTCGCAGCAAGGCCAGCTGAGGATGGGAGGTGTCCTGGAACTCGTCCACGAGGATGTGGCGGACCTGTTCGTCGAGGTCGAGTGCGGTGGCGCTGGCGAGGGTAGCGGCGTCTTCGTTCGATGCTTCCCAATCGAGGGCCCTCAGGGCGGCGTGGGAGACCTCGGTGAAGTCGACCTCACCCCGTTCGCCGAAGACGATCTTAAGGTGAGCCACGGCCCGGGGCAGCAGCTGCATCAACGCATCGACCAGCTGCCATTGACTGTCGCCGTAGGCGGGAGCCGGCAGGCGAGCCAGACCGTGAAGGTGCGTCAGAAACGCCTGATGCGGCCCCAACGCTTGCAGCAGCTCGCGCATGCGCTCGCGTTGCGCGGTCGCGCGGTGATCGCCCGTGCGCGGCGCGGGGAAGCCGATGCGCTGGCTCACTTGGGCGCGTAGATCGCCCTGGCGCGTGAGCAGCAACTCACGCACGCCGCGCCAGATCGCGAGCGACTGGCTGAGGTCCTCGCCAGGCGCAAGGCTCTGCAGGTCGGCGCAGGCGGTGATCGGCGAGTCGCTGCCCGACGCGGTCAACGCCGCCCCAGCGGCGATCGCCAGCGCCTGCAGTTCTTGAGCCTGGGCGCTGGGCACCAACCGATGCAGGCGTTGCAGGTAGGCGCCGCAAACCGCCTGCAGACCGTCCTCGAGGAGCTCTCGCCACGCCACGCGCGCCAGCCCCGCGACGCCGCCTACCACATGCCGTAGCCATCGATCGCGCACAGATAGCATGTGGGCGACCAGCACAATCGCGCGCTCCTGATCGCCGTCGAGGTGCTCCAGCAAGCGTTGCTCCGGCGCCATCTCGCCGTCCGCCGGATCGCGCCCCGCCCAGCGCTCGAACAGCGCGCGGGCCGCCTCGCCGTAGAGCACGTCGGGCCGTTCGCTGATCGCATCGATGCCCACCAAGCGCGCGCTCAGGGGGTGGCGGCTGGCGATGTGCATGCACAGGGCGTCGATGGTCTGGATACGAAGGCGGGCCGGCGTGAGCGTCAAGCGCCAGCCGCACGCGCGATCGCGCAGGACCACGGCGTTCGCGAGATCCCAGGTCCTGCGCGCGTGGGGCTGCGTGGGCGGTGCCGTGTGTTCGGCACGCTGCAGGGCGCCGATCACCCGCTCGCGCATCTCCGCTGCCGCTTTCACGGTGAAGGTGATGGCCAGCACTTGCTCCGGCTGCTCACAGCGGGCCAGCAAGGCCAGGTAGCGCTGGATCAGCAACTCCGTCTTGCCGGATCCGGCCGGTGCGCGAACCACCCAGGAGCGCTCGGGGTCGATCGCCTGCGCGCGTGCGTGTTGGTCGGCCGCTAGCGCCTGCTGCCCGCTGACGTCGCTCATGAAGGAACCAATCCCTCGGGGCCATCGAGGACAGGTGCTAAGTCGCCCCCGGGCTCTGCTGTGGCCGTGCGCGGAATCTGGCAGAGGCTCGCCAGCTCACAGAATTGGCAGGTAGCGGGGCCCCTCGAGGGCGCCACCCGCGCATCGCCGCGCGCGAACTCGCTGGCCAAGGCGGAAAGCGTCGATCGCCACTGGGACAGCTGCTCGCTCCACGGGTCGCCCGCGCTTGCGGTGATCGCCGTCGCGGGGGACTCCAGCCCTACCAGCAGCTCCGCGTCCGCTCCCATCCCGACGAACCGTTGCCCCCCTGGTGCCAGCACGGCGAACGCGACCGCGTCCGGCGCGGGTTCGAGGGCTAAGGCGTAGAGCGGGAGTTGCGGCGCATCGGGTCGCGTACCCTCCCAGCGGCGGCGCGATACGGCTTGCCCGGACTTGTAGTCGAGCACGATGCGCTTGCCAGCACCCAACTCATCCACTCGATCGATACGCAGGGACAAGCGTAGGCCACCGAGCACCAGCGCATGGGTCTGCTCGATACCGACCACGCGAAACGGCTGGCGCTCGCCCTCCTGCCGCAGCCACTGGGCCAGTGTGGCGGTCACCACCCGGCGCTCCACCTCTGCGAGGGCCGGCGGCAGCTTGGCGTAGCCGCGACGATCCAACGCACTGCGCTCGAGGGCCAGCGCCTCCGAGAGCGTCGACTCCAGCGCACCCTGCTGGCGCAGCAACCGCGCCAATCCCTCGCTGTCTTCGAGAATCGCCCAGACCGCTGCCAGCGTTTCGTGCAGCAACACGCCTCTACGCAATGCCCCGCGTTGCCCCGGATCGGGAAGCGCACCGGCGGCCAAGCGTGAGCTGGCGAAGGCCTTGAAGGGACACTCCGCCTGCATCGCGATCACGCTCGCGCCGCCGCGGGCCTGTGGCTCCAGCCCCGGCAGGGTGGCAGCGTCTTCGGCCGCTGCAGGCGACCCGCCCAGCGGCGGACCGCTCTCATCGATGAAGGACTCGAGCTCCGCGGGGGGCACCGGCAGACGCGGACTGCGGCGCAGGGCGCCGTGGACCATCTCCGGCGCTGGCGCCAAGGCGTGCATCATCGGACTCGGGGCCCGTACCTGCTCACCGAGGCGGGCTGCGCTCGAGACGACCACCTGTGCCGCACCTCGCAGGGCGTGGCGCAGGGTGCGTTGCGCTTGCTGGCGCTGACCGCTGGCGCTCGCCTGGGGAAGCCCCAGGTGCCGCGCCAAGGCGACCCCGAGCAAGGGCTGCGGCCGCGGCGGCGGTGGCCAGCTGAGCGCGTCCAGGGAGGGGATCCACAGGGCGTCGACGTCGATCGCGAGGGCGCTGCCCAAGGACGCCACCAGCACGGGCGTATCGCCCTGCTCCGGTTGGAACGGCGCCGCCTGCAGCAAGCGCTGAAGGCGCATCAAGGCTTGCTCCGCCGTCAGCGCCGGTATCAGGTGGGCCACCTCGGCCAGTCGACTGAGCGCGGTATTGAACTCATCCGCCGCCTGTTGCTGGATCAAGGACTCGAAGCGCCCCGGCCAACCGAAGGCCTGCAGTAAGCTTCGGAAGTGCTCGACCCACCCATCGACGTTCAAGGTGCGCGCACAAGCAAGCGCCGCACCGGCCTGGGTCAAGGCCTGTTCCAGCCCCGTGGGACGGCGCCCACGGCGACCGTACTGGCGCAGCAGCGAGGGCAACTCGCGCACCTCCACCTGCCGCCAGCCGTGCTCGCGTAGCCAAACATCGAACAGGGCTCGCGCCGCCGACTCCTGCTGGCCACCGTCCACGGAGGGTTCGTGGAGGAGCGAAGAGAATTCATCGGCAGCGAGCCGCTCGCGTACCAGTTGGAGCACGGCCAGGGCGGAGCGCACGAGCGGTTGATCGGCCAGGGGCCCCTGCTGGGCGAAGCTCCACGGTCGCGGCAGGGTACTCATGCCCGGCAGCAGGGAGACGGGCACCAGCGCATCGTCCAGGGCCCGTGCGATGCGCCGCCCCGCCGGGCTTTCGGGCAGGATCCGCTGCGGCGGCGCGATCAGAATGGCGCCGCCGGCGTGGCGCCGCAGGGCATCGCGCACCCAATCGCCCAGGGCCGAGAATTGGGTCGCGTCGTCGGCGAAGCGCAGATGGCGAAGGCCCTCCCCGGTGATGGGACGGCGCCGCGGCCGGCACGCGCGAATACGCAGACCCTGCGTCGCCAGGCGGCGCAGGAGTGATCGCTCGGCGGGACGCAAGGCGTCGAAGCCGAACATCATGATGCTCTGGCCTTCTAGGGATACGCGGCTCACCGCCTGACGCAGGGCGCGCCCGGCCTGCGCACGATCCACCCAGCGTTGCTCCGCCAGCACCGCTTCGTAGCGTTGCGCCCAGCGTTGCAAGGCCGCCGGTTCTGGGCCGAAGCTCGCCCCGTCGCTGAGGAGCAGATCGCGGGCCTCCCACGCATCCACCGTCTCCCAGGCGTCGACGGCGAGGCGCGAGAGCCGAGTGGCCTGACCCGCATCGTCATCGGGCCCGATTACCTGCTCCCAGATGAGTTCTTCGCGGTAGCGATCGATGAACTCCCCGGGATAGCCGAGGGCGCCATCCCACAGGAGATACTCCTGCAGGCGCGCGAGCCATCCGCCCCAGCTCACCACGTCGGGTGTCGTCCACACGGCGGCCGAACGCGCCGACGACGCGCCGAGCGACTCGTGACGTTCTCCCTGTTGGGCGCGCCAACGGGCATAACGTGCACGCAGGTGTCGTGCCGCCGTGGCGTTGGGCACCACGACGGTGACGCCCTGGTGAATTGCGTTGATCAGCCGCGGGTCCATCGCGCTGTCGTCCTCAAGCCTGGCGTGCGCCCTCCCTGGCGCCGCGCCTCAGTCCGTCGCTCGCCGTCGCAATACCAACATCGCGAGCGGCGGAAGGTTCAACCGAAGCACGCCGGACACCGGCTCGCCATCGTCGGCAGTGGACGACGGCGCCTCGTTCGTTGGCGAGGTGTCCTTCTGCAACGGTTTAGCGTGGACGACCGCCGGCGCATCGGATGCTGCCCCCTGCGCGGCCCCCCCGAAGGCGGCCGCGTCGCTGTCCAGCACGATCTCGTACTCTCCGCTGACCGGCACGGTGAGCGCGTAGTCGGTGCGCTTGACCGGGGTGAAGTTGAAGGCGAAGACGAGCATGGACGCTTCGGGGAACCGTTCGGCATCCGCCTCGCGCACGAACGCGTACACGCTGTGCGCGTGATCGTCGACCACCAGCCATCGGAAGCCCTTCGGGTCTGCGTCCAAGGACCAGCAGGCCGGCTGCGCGCGGTAGAAGTGGTTTAGCGTCCGAACGTAATCCAGCAAGGTCCGATGACCCGGTTCCTCGAGCAGGTGCCAATCGAGGCTCCGTGCCTCGGACCATTCCCGTTCCTGGCCGAACTCACTGCCCATGAAGAGCAGTTGCTTGCCCGGATGGGCGAGTTGCCAGCCGAGATACAGGCGCACCTGCGCGAGGCGCCAGAAGGCATCGCCCTGCATCTTCGAGACCAGGGAGCCCTTGCCGTGGACGAATTCGTCATGGGACAGGGCCAGCAGGTAGTTCTCGCTGTACGCGTACACCATGGAGAAGGTGATCAGGTTGGCGTTCGCGGAGCGATGCACGGGATCGAGCGCCATGTAGCGCAAGGTGTCGTTCATCCAGCCCATGTTCCACTTGAAGCGAAAGCCGAGGCCGCCCCCATCCACCCCGTGGGTGACGCCGGCGAAGGCCGTGGACTCCTCGGCGATCATCAACGCATCTGGACGATAGCGGGACACCGTCTCGTTCAGCTCCTTAAGGAACTCGATGGCTTCGAGGTTCTCCCGGCCGCCGTGCTTGTTGCGGATCCACTGCCCTTCCTCGCGGTTGTAATCGAGGTAGAGCATGGAGGCGACGGCGTCGACGCGCAGGCCATCCACATGGTAGCGATCCAACCAAAAGAGCGCGTTAGCCACCAGGAAGTTGCGCACCTGGGGGCTGCCGTAGTCGAACACCTTGGTGCCCCACTCGCGGTGCTCGCCCACGCGCGGGTCTGCGTACTCGTAGAGGCTGGTGCCGTCGAAGCGGGCCAGGCCGTGGGCGTCACGGGGAAAGTGGGCCGGCACCCAATCGAGAATCACGCCGATGCCCGCGCGATGGCAGGCGTCGACGAAGGCCATGAAATCGTGAGGTGAGCCGTGGCGCGCGGTAGGCGCGTAGTAGCCCACCACCTGATAGCCCCAGGACGCGTCCAGCGGATGCTCCGCGACGCCCATGAGCTCGATGTGCGTGTAGCCGAGATCCGCGACGTAAGGGATGAGTTCCTGGGCCAACTCGTGCCAGGAGAACAGGCGCTCCTCGTCGTCGTCCTGCGAGATGCGCTTCCAGGACCCTGGATGGACCTCGTAGATGTTCATGGCCTCGGCCCAAGGCTGCTCGGCACGCGCCTGCACCCACCCGGCATCGCCCCAGGTGTAGCCATCGAGGTCGCTGACGATCGACGCGTTAGCAGGACGCAGCTCCATGGCGAACCCCATGGGGTCGCACTTCATCTGCTGCTCGCCGTCGGCGCCCGTCACCGCGTACTTGTAGAGATCGCCCGATGCGACGCCGGCGATCCAGAGCTCGTGCACACCCGCATTCTCTAGCCGCGCCATGACGTGCTCGGCGGGGTTCCAGCCGTTGAAGTTCCCGACCACGGCGACATGACGTGCATGGGGCGCCCAGACCGCGAAGTACGTGCCCTCGACGCCGTCGCGCGCCTGCGGCCGAGCACCGAGCTTCTCGTAGAGCTCGTAGTGCTGCCCGATGCCGAACAGGTAGCTGTCGAAGTCGCTGAGTCCTACCGGCATCGCATCGCCCCGCAGCCTTGGTCGTGGTCCCGGCGACAGCATGCCATCGCCGGGCCTTCCTGTCCTACAGCCAGCGCATCAGCCCCATCTCGAAGCGGTGCGTCAACAACGGGTGCCACGGGAAGAGGCGGATGCGGTAGCACTGAAGGCCCGCCAGCGGCGGGCGGTAGTCCAGGCGGTAGGTGACTACGCCCCCGGTGCCCCCGCCCGCGGCTTCGAACTCCTGGCTCGCCTGCACCTGCAGCTCACCGTTGGCATCCTCCACCCCAGTCACGCATTCGATCACGATGTCCGAGGCGTCCAGCTCGCCGAGGGCGAGCGACACCTGTAGCGGCAAGGTCTCCCCCTGACCGATGGCGCTCGGCTGCGCCGACTCCATCATCGCGCTGACCTGAGGCCACGCCCGCTCGATGCGCGAGCGCCACTCCGCCAGTCGCCGCGCCCAGAGAAAGTGCTCGCCGTCGAGGCGGCGTCGCTGCGCCGCGGCGGGACCGTAGAATCCTCGTAGGTAGTCTTCGAGCATGCGCTGGGCGTTGAAGCGCGGCAGGATGCTGGCCTGGGACGCCTTCGTCACCGCTACCCAATCGTCCGAATAGCCGTGCTCTTCACGTTTGAAGTAGAGCGGGATGATCCTGTGCTCGAGCAAATCGAGCATCTCCTGGCTCTCGATCGCATCGCGCGTATGGGGATCGTCGTCGGGCCCGTGGGCCGCCACCGCGAAACCGTTCTCGCCGTTGTAGCCCTCGCCCCACCAGCCATCGAGAATGCTCAGGTTGACGGCGCCGTTCATGGCCGCCTTCTGGCCCGAGGTGCCACTGGCTTCCATCGGGTACTCGGGGGTGTTCAGCCACACATCCACCCCGGGGTAGAGCGTGCGCGCTAGCGATAGATCGTAGTTCTCGAGCAGCAACAGGCGACCCAGAAACTCCGGTCGTTTGGAGATCGCGTGGACCTGCCGAATGAGATCCTGCCCCGGCATGTCCGAGGGATGGGCCTTGCCCGCGAACACCAGGATCACGGGCCGCTCCTCGTCGTTCAGCAGCCGCGCCAGGCGATCGAGATCGCGCAGCAGGAGGGTCGCACGCTTGTAGGTCGCAAAGCGGCGGGCGAACCCGAGCACGAGCACGTCGCGGTCCGCGGGGCGCAGCTGTGCCGTCAAGCGAGCGATCTGCGGCTCGCTGGCGCCGTGGCGCTTGGCCTGCACCGTCACCCGATGGGCCATGTCCTCCAGCAAGCGCGCCTTGAGCGACTGGGTGATACTCCAGAAGCTGTGGTTGGGAATCTTCGCGGGCACTTCCGACCAGTACTCGGCGTTGCTCAGCTCGTTACGCCATCCGCCGCCGAGCATCACATCGAAGTGCGCGCTCCAATCCTCCGCCAGGAAGGTGGGCAGGTGCACCCCGTTGGTCACGTAGCCGATCGGATTTTCCTCCGGCGGCACTTCGGGCCAGATGTACTGCTCCATCTCGGAGACCACACCGCCATGGATGCGGCTCACACCGTTGCGAAAGCGCGACCCGCGCAGGCCAAGGGCCGTCATATTGAAGCTATTGGGATGATTAGGTGCTTGACCGAGGGCCAACAGCTCGGGGAGCTGCAGGCCGAGTGCCTGCGCGAAGGGCTCGAAGTACTCCGCCATCATCGCGTGGTCGAAGACATCGTGGCCGGCAGGCACCGGCGTGTGCGTGGTGAACACCGTCGCCGCCGCCACGGACTCGATGGCCGTGTCGAAGGCCAGCCCCTCGCCCATCACCCGCTCGCGGCAACGCTCCAGGATCTGGAAGGCCGCGTGGCCCTCGTTGATGTGCCAGACCGTGGGCGCGAGGCCCAACGCCCGCATCGCGCGGACACCGCCGATGCCGAGCACGATCTCCTGCTGAATCCGAGTGGTGCGGTCACCGCCGTAAAGCTGATAGGAGATGCGTCGATCTTGTTCGCTGTTCTCCTCCACATCCGTGTCCAGCAGGTACAGGCTAATGTGACCGCAGCGAGCACGCCAGATGCGCAGGGCGATCTCTCGGCCCGGCAGGCTTACGCTGGTGCGCAGCTCCCGGCCGTCGTCGCCTCGGCAGATCTCGAGGGGCACGTCGGCGTAGTCAGTGGGCCGGTAGCGCGCCACCTGGTTGCCGTGCGCATCGATCTCCTGCGAGAAGAAACCGAGGCGATAGAGCATACCGATGGCTACGAAGGGCACGCCCATGTCGCTCGCCGCCTTACAATGATCGCCAGCGAGCACTCCGAGCCCTCCCGAGTAGAGGGGGAAGCTCTCGTGGATGCCGTATTCGAAGCACGAGTAGGCGATCAGATCGTGTTCCGGGTCGAGGACCTCGGTGACCTGCGGTGCGCGAGCCGACTCGCGGTAGCTGTCGTAGGCCGACAGGACACGCGTGTACTCACGCATGTAGACCCGGTCAGCCGCCGCCTCCTCGAGGCGGGCCTGAGCCACCCGGCGCAGGAACACCCTTGGCGTGTGGCCGCAGTCGTTCCACAGCTGCGGGTCCAGGCGGGCGTAGAGGGCGCGCACGGAGGGGTCCCAACTGTAGTAGAGATCGTTGGCCAGCTCGTCCAAACGGGCGAGTGAATCCGGTAGCTGAGGGCGAACCTCGAGGTAGTAACTGGTGCCTGGCATGGGGTCCTCGAATCAGGGCGATCGGCGCGACGGGCGGTTTTCGCTCGTAGCGCGATTTGGGCGCTGCAAAGATACTCGCAGCCGCCCCCGAATGACAGCGAATACGCCGTTCTTCATGTGCTTCCTCGGCACGCTCGCGAGCGGACGACACAAGGGATGAGCACGATGCACGAGCACGATGGATTCATGATCTACGGCGCCTACGGTTACACCGGCGAGCTGATCGCCCGGCGCTGTGCCGCGCGTGGCCTACGGCCGGTGCTCTGCGGGCGCGACGCGACGCGCTTAGGCGCCCTCGCCGACGCCTTGGGCCTTCCCGCGCGCCCCTGCGCCCTGGAGGATCCCCGCCTGGCGGAGGCCTTGCACGACATCCAGCTGGTGCTGCATTGCGCTGGACCGTTCTCGAGCACGGCCCAACCGATGCTGGCGGCGACGCTCTCGGCGGGCGCCCACTACCTGGACATCACCGGCGAGGTGGCCGTCTTCGAACTGGCGCAGGGGCTGGACGCCCGTGCCCGCGAGGGCGGTGTGGTGGTGTGCCCGGGCGTCGGCTTCGACGTCGTGCCTACCGACTGCGTCGCGATGACCCTCGCCGCCGCGATGCCCAGCGCCACCCACCTGTCCCTCGCCTTCGACTCGCGTTCCAGCCTGAGCCCCGGCACCACGCGCACCTCCATCGAAGGGGTGGCGGCCGGCGGGCGCGCCCGCGTCGACGGCAAACTCGTGCGCGAACCCCTGGCCCACCGAACCCGCCAGATCGACTTCGGCACCGGTGAAAAGCTCACCATGGCGATCACCTGGGGCGATCTGGTCACCGCCTCGCACAGCACCGCCATCCCGAACATCGACGTCTACGTGCCGATCTCCCCCGGCGCCCTCAAGCGCCTGCGACAGCTACGCCCGCTCGGTCCTCTCCTGCACCTGCCGGGCGCCCTCTGGCTGGCCAAGGAACTGGCCGGCCGCCAGGCCCGCGGACCGGACGCTGACGCCCGAGCGACCCACGCGACGACGTTGTGGGGTGAGGTGGTGGACGAGCGCACCGGCGAATGCAAGGTGGCGCGCCTGACCACCGCCAACGGCTACGAGGTCACGGTCGAGGCGGCGTTAGCGATCGCGCGTCACGTACTCGAGGGCAACTGCGCCGGCGGCTA
The DNA here is from genome assembly GCA_039815145.1 of Pseudomonadota bacterium. Lineage (NCBI taxonomy): Bacteria > Pseudomonadati > Pseudomonadota > Pseudomonadota bacterium. The sequence goes on along the minus strand of JBCBZW010000062.1, from coordinate 4,442 downwards.
CCACACCCCGGGCCAACTCATGGGCGCCGACTTTGTGAGTTCCCTGCCCGGATCGAGCGCGATCGCCGTGAGCGACGGCTAGGCGATATTGAGCCAGGCGCGATAGGCGGCGTAGCGCTCGGCTTCCTCGTCGGGCGATAGCCCGAAGCCCTTGAGGGAATAGCGATGGCGACCGTGGCGACCCTGGGGATTCGCGGCGAGATAGGCTTCCATGCGCGCCCGGGCTTCGACGCTCAGTGCCAGGCCGGCATGCGCGTAGAGATCCTCGACGACGCGCAGGGGTTCGGCCAGCAACCGGGTGTAGTGCAGATCGAGGATGCGCTTGTCGAGCTGCTCGTCCGCCGCGCGCTGGGCCATCGTGCGCGCCAGCGCTCGCCCCCAACGCGTACTCCAGTCGTGGGCCACCTCGCGGGCATCCACCCGTTGGCTGAAGGCCTTGCGCAGGATCACACCGTGGCTGCTGATCGAGGCGACCACCTCCAGCGGATCGCGGTGGGTCTGCGCCAGCACCGCGTCGGGATACACCGCCAGCAAGGCGTCCAGGGCGAAGAGGTGCCCCGGGGCCTTCAACACCCAGGGCCGGGGCGCGAAGTCCGCCGTGCCCGAGAGTTCGCGATCCTCGGCCTGCAGATGCTGCAGGAAGCGCCGGTGGAAGGCGTAGGCGGGCGTCTGATCGCTGCTCTCCAGCCAGTCCTGGTAGCCCGGCACCCGGTGGGTGGTGTGGAATTCGATGCTCTGCAGCGCGTAGGCGGTGATCGCGATGCACTCCTGCGGCAGGGTGGCGCTCACCTCGTGCACGGTCCGAAAGGCCGGTGCCAGGCGGTGTACCCACTGCAGGCGCTTGGCCACGGCCGCCCGTCGGGCCCCGCGCGAGAGCGCGCCGGGCTGGGGGGTCGGCATCATCACCTCGAAGGTCCAGGGCACGCGCACGCCGGGGTCCTGGGCGATGAGGTTGTGCAGCAAGGTGGTGCCCGTGCGCGGCAGCCCGAAGACGAAGATCGGGCGCTCGATTGGCTCCGCCGCGCCATTCTGCTGCTGATGCCAACGTCGGCTCAGGCGTAGACGTCCGGTGAGGAGCTCCAGCAGGTGCTCGCGCATCGCGGTCCGGCCGGTCTGGCTGGCATGGGATTCGGCGAGGAAAGCGTCGGTCAGATGCCGTAGCGGGTCGCTCGCCGGCGGGAATCCGAAGTCGTAGCAACCCACGGCCCGCCGCCGCGCGCCCTGGCGCAGGGATTCCGAGGAAAAGTCCGCATCGCCACGCAAGCCCAGCGCGGCCGCCGCGCTGCCCAGGCTGTTGTACGCACTGACGTACCAGGGAGCCCGATCGGAGTGGGCCGACTCACTCATTTACCAAGGTCCCCTTCACACCGGTAAAGCACCCGAGTCCGTAGCCTCGGGAGGAGCCGTCGGACCTGGCGAGGGCGCACCTTACCTCGCCCGAATAACTACGGCAATCAGCGTGTTGCATCGTAGTGCGGTGCACCGATAAGGCGTCGGTCACTTGTGGTGCACAGCAGCAAGTCGGCATGGCATTGGGTGGGGCGAGTGTGGTACTTTCGCGGCCGCACAACGTGTTTACGCCCCCGCCACGCGCGTCCTTTCGCGCCCGACCGAACCGAGCGAGCATCCTTCGTACATGTCCAGTGGTACCGAGACCGGTCAACTCAGGAGCACCTCCACCGCCGGAGCCACTTCGGCTACCACCGCCCCCTCCTCTTCCTCCTCGGCCCCCACGGCGCGATCGACGCAACAGCACGAGGCGTATCAGGTCCAGGTATTGCCGGAGGTGTCTCGCACCTTCGCCCTGACCATCCCCCAGCTGCCCGGCAATCTGCGCACGGTAGTGACCAATGCGTACCTCCTGTGCCGCATCGCGGACACGATCGAAGACGATGGCGGGCTCAGCGTCGCCACCAAGCACGAACTCCACGAGCAGTTCATCGAGGTCATCGCGGGCACGCGCAGCGCGCGCACCTTCAGCGACGAGGTGGTGCCGATGGTCAGCAAGGACATGCTGCCCGCGGAGATCGAGCTGATCGCCAACACGGATCGCGTGGTGGCCGTCACCCACAGCTTTAATGCCTCTCAACGCGCCGCCCTCGAGCGCTGCGTCACCATCATGTGTGAGGGGATGCCGCGGTTCCAGAACCATAAGAGCCTGCGCGGTCTCAAAGATCTCGAAGAGCTCAACGAGTACTGCTACTACGTTGCCGGCGTGGTCGGCGAGATGCTAACGGAACTGTTCATCGACTACTCGCCGGCGATCGCCGAGCGCGGCGATGACAAGCGGCGCCAGGCCATTTGCTTCGGCCAGGGCTTGCAGATGACGAACATCCTCAAGGACGTGTGGGAAGACCGTCGCACGGACACCTGCTGGCTTCCCCGAGACGTCTTCGAGGCCCTGGGCTTCGACCTGGCAGACCTCACCCCGGGTAAGCACGTAGCCGCCTTCGGTGAGGGCATGCGCCAGCTCATCGGGGTGGCTCACGGACACCTTCGCCGGGCCCTCGAATACACCTTGCTCATTCCCACCAGCGAGCGCGGCCTACGCCGCTTCTGCCTGTGGGCGATCGGCCTCGCGGTATTCACCCTGCGCAAGGTCAACAGCAACCCGTCGTTCAACACGGGGCAGGAAGTGAAGGTCTCGCGCAACACCGTGCGCGCGACCGTGCTCGTCGGCTCGCTCGCCGCCGGCAGCAACGGCACCGTACGCTTTCTCTTCGATCGGATCGCTCAGGGCCTACCGCTTGCGCCGATGGGTGAGCCGCTCACGGCGCCCGCGAGCGCCACCGCGTAGGTCGCTGTGGCCGGTCGCGACGGCCCGGCGCGCGCCGCGGTCGCGGCCGCCGGACAGGGCTCCCACGCGGATCCATCTCCCCTTGTGCTGCTCTGCGCTCTACCGCGGGAGGCCTACGCGCTCAGTGGCGTGCACCTGGCGATCGGCGCCAGCCGCCCGCTCGGTGATCATGCGCAGCTGCGCGTCAGCGGTCCCGGCCCGCTAGCGGCACGGGATGCCGTCGCCGCCCTCGCCGCCCGGATAGACCCATCGGCGACCTTGCTTGGGATAGGAGTGGCCGGTGCCCTCGCACCTGAATTGGCGGCCGGCGATGTGATCCTCGGCACCGCACTCGTCGACGATCAACCCTCCTCACCCGCCGCTCCGGCTTCGCTCCCCTCGCGGGTAGGTGATCGCCTGCGACGAGAGGGCTTGCGCGTGAGAGCCGGGACCATCGTCAGCACGGCGAAGGTGGTCGACAGCGCCGAGGCAAAGGACGATCTTCGCCAGCGCTTTCCGAACGCTTGCGCCGTGGACATGGAGAGCGCCGCCTACGCCCGGGAGGCGCAGCGCCACGGCATTGCCTTCGCCACCCTGCGGGTGATCATCGACGAAGCGCACATGGGCATCCCGCCTGCCGCGACCGAGAGCCTCAGGCCCGACGGCGAGACTCACCTGCCGACACTCCTGTATTCACTGCTTCGTCGCCCGAGCCAACTGCCCTCACTCCTGCGCCTAGGCCAGGCGTGGCGACGCGCCCAGGCGAGCCTACAGGTGTGCGGCCGGGGCCTCTCCCAGCCGGACACCCAAGCGCCATGACGGACCCGTTCTCACCCGACAACGCCCTCGGCCGAGGACTCTCACGGGGCACCTCGTTGATCCAACGTAGTGCCTGGGTCTGGGTGCTCCTCGCCCTCGGCCTGAGCGCTGCCGCCGGTTGGTTCACCGTGAACAACATCGGCATCAACACCGACACCACCGACATGATCTCCGCAGACCTGGATTGGCGCGGCGACTTCATCGAGTTCCGCGAGGCCTTCCCGATCCTGTGGCGCTCCCTCGTCGTGGTGATCGACGGCGACAGTGCCGACCTTGCCGAGCAGGCCCGGGTCAAGCTGCTGGAGGAGATCAGCGCGCGCGACGACCTCTTCATCATCGGCGAAGGTGAGAGCAGCGAAGCCTACTTCGCGCGCCAGGGGCTGCTCTACCAAGACACGCAGCAGCTCCAGGTGCTCGGCGACCGACTGTCGCAGATTCAACCGTTCTTGGGCCGCCTGTCGCGCGACCCCACCCTGCGCGGCTTCGCCGAGATGTTCACCTTGCTCGGACGCGCGGCGGAACAAGGGAGCGACCTGGACGCCCAACCCTTGCTTCGGGAACTCACGCGCGCCCTGGAGGCGGCGAACGACGGTCGCTTCCACCGCTTTCCATGGCTCGAACTGATGGATGCGGATGGCGAGGTGGACGCCCGCGAGCGGCGTCGGGTGATCTTGCTCGAACCCCGCCTCGACAGCGCCCTGGTGGCCCCGGCCCGCCCGGCGATCGAGTTCATCTACGCCCGCGCCGAGGCGCTCGATCTCGACCGCGCCCACGGCGTGAGCGTACGCCTGACGGGCCCCGTAGCGCTCGAGTACGAGGAGCTGCGCAGCGTCAGCAAAGGGGCGGC
>JBCBZW010000061.1 GCA_039815145.1 Pseudomonadota bacterium | reverse complement strand
TACGTCCTGCGCGAGGCGTTGCAGCAGCTGGAACAGCGCCTCGGCGATCACTTTGTGCGGGTGCACCGCTCGGCCGTGGTGAACGTAAGCTTTCTGCGAAGCATCGAACCGATCAAGCGTGGCGATGCGATGCTGAGCCTTGCCAGTGGCGCCCAGATCCGCATGAGTCGCCGCTACCGGGATGCTCTCGTGGCGCGCATGGAGGCGCAGAAGTAGGGCCCGCACTATCCAGCTCGGCTCGGCTACCCCAGCCGCTACTTATCACGTACGCTACCTACCCATGGCAATGCTTAAGTCCATGGGAGCCCCGATGACCTCGACCTACCCCCACCTGCTCGCCACCTCACTGGTGGTACTGGCCTTCGCCTTTGGCGCCGCCGCAACGGCGTGCGAAGCTGACGGGGGCGTCGAGTGCGCGGACGCCAAAGCGGCCGCTGAGGAGAAAACAGGCTACACCTGGGACGAGCTCGTCGCCGCCATCCCGCAGCTCGAGAAGTTCGAGCTGAGCTTCAGCCCCTCCACCCGCGAAGGAGCGGCAGACGGCGAGGGCACCTATCTCGTCTGCCAGCGGGTGCGATCGGCGGAGTCGAGAATCAAGCGTCGCTCGTGCATGCCCCTCGTCGAATACCTGGCGTTCATCACCGACTCGGGGAATCTCACGAACGATCAACGCTACCTCGCGCTCGACATCCTCAGTCGGCAAACCATAGCGCCGATCAACTCCTTCTCCCTCGGTACTGGCAGCCTGAACAACAACTGAGCGACTACCCTTCGAAGAAGATCTCGTAGAGCTGCAGCCGTTCCTCTCGGTCAACGAGGAACTCGTCATCTTCCGGGTAGTACTTGGCGATGTCCGGATCAGGCCCGGCGAAGGCCTTCACGGCATCCATCGACGCCCAGTGGGTCACGAGCAGAAAGTGGGCGAACTCCCCCTCCTCCCGTCTTAGGAACACCACCTTGCTCAGGCCCGGCACGGCGCCGTAGTCGGGCACCGCTCGCCGCTTGAGGAACTCCGCGTAGGCATCGCCGCGGGCGATGGGCACCTTGCCGTGCCAGGTACGAACGATCATTCGGTGAGACTCTTGTGACGGGACTCATCGCAGCGTAACTCGGGGCGCACACCGCCACTAGTGTCCTGTCCCTAGCCCTTCACGCACACCACTTGCTTCAGCGTGTGCAGGATCTCCACCAGATCGCTCTGCGCCGCCATCACCTTGTCGATGTCCTTGTAGGCGGCTGGCGTTTCATCGAGCACGCCCTCGTCCGTTCGACACTCAACGCCTGCCACCGCTTCACGATGGTCGGCGAGGGTGAAGCGCTTCTTGGCCGCGGACCGGCTCATCACACGACCAGCGCCGTGGGAGCACGAGTGGAAGCTCTCCGCATTGCCCTTACCGCGCACGATGAAGGAGCGCGCGCCCATGCTGCCGGGGATGATGCCGAGCCCGCCTTGCGTGGCGCGAACAGCACCCTTGCGCGTCACCCACACCTCCTCGCCACCGTGGGTCTCGCGCTGCGCGTAATTGTGGTGACAGTTGATCGCCACCTTTGCCGTCTTGAACGGCGGCAGGGACTCACGCATCGCCTCCAGCACCCGGCGCATCATGACCTCACGGTTGGCCAAGGCGTAGTCCTGGGCCCACAACATGGCCTCGATGTAGTCGTCGAACAGCGGCTCACCCTCGACGAAGAAGGCGAGGTCGCGATCGGGCACGTGGTAGCCGAGCACACGCTTCTCCAGGGCCTTGCGGGCCGCCGCGATGAAGGTCTGACCGATACTGTTGCCCACGCCCCGAGAGCCGGAGTGCAGCATCGCCCAGACGCCGCCGGTCTCGTCCACACACACTTCGATGAAGTGGTTGCCGCCACCCAGCGTGCCGAGCTGATTGAGCGCCTTGACCGCACGCACGCCGCGGTACTTCGCACTGATCCGATCCAAGCCCGCTTCCAGGCCACGTTGGCGGAACATGTTGATCGTGGAGTTAGGCACGGGCTGCTTGCCGTACTCGCCGCCCTTACCCACGCCCACCGGCACCTTACGCTCGATACGATCGCGCAGGCCACGCAGGCTGTCGGGCAATTGCTCGTCGCGCAAGGTGGTCTGCACCGCCATCATGCCGCAGCCGATGTCGACGCCCACAGCCGCCGGCAATATCGCGCCCTTGGTGGGGATCACCGAACCCACGGTGGACCCGACGCCCATGTGCACATCGGGCATCGCCGCCACATGCCCGTGGATAAAGGGCAGGCTGGCAGTGCGGCGCAGCTGTTCGACCGCACGTGCGTCGACGGGCACGTCGCGCACCCACGCTTTCACGCGGCCGCCGTTGCTGGCTTCAAAGACGTCGAAGGAGCTGCTCATGGTGGTGTTCCGGGGTACGCCAGGGGACTCTCGGCGCCGGGCAGGCGGCCGGGTCGCCTCTCGGGGGCGCTCGTTGGGGGTCAAGGGGCGGCGGAGATTGGCACCAATCGATCGACAGGTCAAGAGGTAACGGACCGAAGTACTGTGCAAAGTGACTAGCAAATACAGAGACTTCGCACCCGGTGAGCTCGCAAGACGCCAGGGCCTTTATCAAGATCACCCGCTACCGAACGTGTTCATTCGCTTGCATTCATCTGAAGGCGACGGACCCGCGCCACACCACCGCGCCGAGCCCCGACGACGCGTCAAAACGTGGCGCGATACGTCCGCGCCGAGCTCCAGCCCTCCACGTGCCCCGCGGCGCGGCGGAGTTGCGCCCATGGCGCTCACCGCCCACCATCGCGCGTGTCACCCTGCGAAGGGCTCAAGCCCGAACGAGACCAACCCTATGGCTGCTTCTTCCACCCCCGACCTCCGCCACTGGCAGCGTGTACTTTCCGAGCAGTGGCCCGTCGACGGCCCCCTGAAACGCCTGCACGGCGAGCACGATCTCAATCTCGCCACAGGGTCGCTCGTCTACAAGGTGATGCGCGCGGGCTTGAGCGAGGCGGACATCGCGCCGCAGATCGCCTGCCATCGACACGTCGCGGCCGCCGGGGTGACGGTGCCCGCCCCAGTGCCCACGCACGAGGGCAGGCTGTCGACTCAGCTGGCGGACGAGCGAGGGGAGCTGCGCACGGTGTGGGTGCTCGAGCGCCTGGCGGGCACAGCGATCGCCCACCTGTCGCCCTGGACGCCCGCGTTGGCGCAGGCGATCGGCGAGCAGACCGCCCGCCTGCACGGCGCCCTGGTGGACTTCGATCACCCCGCGATCCCCGACACCCACGCCTGGGACATCCGCGCGCTAACCGCACGCCCGGAGATCGCCGAGGCGATCGCCGCCCACGCCCACGGTGACACCCTTCGGCGCATCCTCGATGAGCACACGGGACCGGCCTGCCGCGCCCTGGAGGCGCTGCCGTGCTCGCCGATCCACAACGACCTCAATGAGCACAACATCCTCGCCCACGCGCCCCCCTGCGGCGAGGCCACGCTCACGGGCCTGATCGACTTCGGCGACATGCTGCGGGCCCCGACCGTCGTGGACCTGGCCATCGCGGCCGCTTACCTCGTCGTGGGTGCGAGGCGCCCCTGGCCATTGCTCAGAGCCCTGATCCGCGGCTACTGCACGCATCGTCCCTTGCCGCCGACGGAACAGGCACTGCTCTGGCCGCTACTGCTGAGCCGGGTGGCGCAGAGCGCGATCAACGCCACCCTCGCGCGCTTGAGCGGACGCGACGACCCGTACCTGCAGATCTCCCAGCGACGGGTATCCGCGTTCCTCGCCACCCATGCCGATGAGCATCCTCACTTCGTGCACGCCCTCGTCGCTCGCGCCAGCGGTGCGCCCGCGCCCTCGCGGGCACTGATCGCCTGGATCGCCTCGCCAGAACGACAGTTCGCGCCGATATTCCACACGACGATGGCGACTGCCCCTGTGCTCGACCTCTCGGTGACCGGCGAACACGCCTGCGACGATCCGGTGCGGCCGGACCTCACGCAGATCGCCACCGCCGTGTCGCACCTCGGCGCGGAAGGCGAAGCCGTGCTCGGTCGCTACGCCGAGCCGCGCTTGATCTACGGCGCACCGTTTTTCTTGAGCAGCCACCACGGGGCGAGTGACAGGCGCACCGTGCATATCGCGATCGACGTGTTTCTCCCCGCAGGCACGCCGGTGCACAGCCCCCTGCCGGCCACGGTGCACAGTGCCGAGGTGTGCGACGACGCCTACGACTACGGGGGCCTCGTCACCCTGCGCCACGAGGGCCCCAACGGCACGCCGTTCTACACCTCGTACGGCCACCTCTCCCACGCGAGCGTGCGCGCCCTCGCGCCCGGCCAAACCGTGCCGGCGGGCGAGGTCTTCGCCACCCTCGGCGAGGTCACAGAGAACGGCGGTTGGCCACCTCACGTGCACCTGCAGATCGGCACCACGGGCATGCCAGGCAGCCGCTGGCCCGGCGTGGTGGACCCGGACGACGCTCCTGACTGGCAGGACGTGTTTCCCGACCCAGCAGCCCTGCTAGGCTTGCCCACAGGCCACGTCACCTACACCGCACCACCGGCGGACACCTTGCAGGCGCAGCGTGAAACGCACTCGCCGCCCAGCCTGCGCACCAGCTATCACGAGCCCCTCACGGTGGTCCGCGGCTGGCAGAGCTTGCTCTTCGATAACGAGGGGCGCACCTACCTCGATGCCTACAACAACGTTCCCCACGTCGGCCACGCCCACCCACGGGTGCGCGCGGCGATCGACCGCCAGCTCCGCCTGGTCAACACCAACACCCGCTACCTGCAACCGATCCACGCCGAGTACACGGCCGCCCTCGCCGCGCGCCTGCCGAGCGAACTCGAGGTCGTGTTCCTCCTGAGTTCCGGCAGCGAGGCCAACGAACTCGCCCTGCGCCTCGCCCGCACCGCCACCGGCGCCACGGACACGGTGGTGCTGGCCGCCGGCTACCATGGTCATACGGTCACCGCCATCGACATCTCGGACTATAAGTTCTCAGGGCCCGGGGGCGAGGGCGCCCCCGATTGGGTGCACGTGGTGCCCAACCCCGATGCCTACCGCGCTGGCCTCGACCCTGATGATCCGCGCACTGGCGCCCACTTCGCCGCCGAGGTGTCGGCGAGGATCGAGGCCATGGTCCGTGCTGGTCGCACCCCAGCCTGTTTCATCGCGGAGACCTTCCCCAGCGTCGGCGGCCAGCTCATCCCCCCACCCGGTTACCTATCGCAGGTGTACGGTGCCATCCGGCAGGCAGGTGGGCTGTGCATCGCGGACGAGGTACAGACGGGGCTCGGCCGCCTCGGGCGCTACTTCTGGGGCTTTGAACAGCAGCAGGTGGTGCCGGACATCGTGGTGCTCGGCAAGCCGATGGGCAATGGCTTCCCGCTCGCCGCCGTCGTCACCACGCGGGCGATCGCCGAACGCTTCGACACGGGGATGGAGTTCTTCGCCACCTTCGGCGGTTCGAGCGCCGCCTGTGCGGCGGGGCTCGCGGTGCTTGAGGTAATCGACCAGGAAGCGCTCGGTGAGCGCGCCCACGCCGTGGGCAGCCACCTCCTCGCGGGCTTGCGCGACCTCGCGCGCCGCCACCCGCTGCTCGCGGACGTGCGGGGCCTCGGCCTGTTCATCGGCGTGGAGATTGCGGACGCGAACCACCGGCCGCTGCCCGAGCACGCGGCCTGGATCGTCGAGCGGCTGCGTCAGGAGCGGGTGCTCATCGGACGGGACGGACCGGACCACAACGTCTTGAAGATCCGGCCGCCGCTCGCGTTCAGCGAACAGGACGCGGACCACTTGCTGGAACGCCTGAATAAGGTACTGGCTGAGAACGCCCTAAGCGCCGCGCGTTAGTATGCGCAAGACGACGGGCGGCAAGGTCGCCCAGCCAGCCACCTAAACGCCGTGTTGATGCAGCTGATCGACCAGGCGCTTAATGCCCTCTTCCACCTCGCCCACCGGGTAGTGGGCGAAGGACAGGCGTAGGGTATTGCCCTGTTCGCCGGCCGCGGAGAACAGCTTCCCTGGATGAAACCCGACGCCAGCCTCGCGTGAGTTCGCCAGCAGAGCATCCGTCTTACAGTCCTGGGGCAGGTGCAGCCAATAGAAGTAGCCACCGGTAGCTTGGCGCCACCGCACCGCCGAATTCCCGAGACCGTGCGTGAGCGCATCCCCCATCACCTGCGCCCGCGCCGCCAGCGCCGGCACCAGGCACTCCCGAAGGTGGGCATCTAACACGCCACTGTCAATCGATGCCGCCACCAGCAGCGACCCCACCTGATTGATCGCGCCGCCGCTGCGTATCACGCCCAAGGCGCACAGGCGCGCGATCGTCGAGGGATCGCTCTGAACCCACCCCACGCGCATCGCGGGCGCCAGCAACTTACTGAAAGAACCTACGGAGATCACCCCGCCGCCATGAACCTCGGCCGCAAAGGGCGCAGGCGGTGGCACTCGCCCGTCGAAGTGCAGCAACTGGTACACCTCGTCGGCCACCACGGTCACGCCGGCCCCGCGGGTGAGCGCCAACACCTCGCGACGCCGTTCGGCACTCATCGTCACCGAGGTGGGGTTGTGGTGCGCAGGAATCGTGTACAGCACCTTCGCATTGGGGTGCATCTCCAGGGCCTCGCGCAGGGCATCCACCCGCACGCCCTGCTCGTCCATAGCCACGGGTACGGCGCGCAGGCCCTGACTTGCAAAGATCTCCAGGGCGAGGAAGTAGGTGGGCTCCTCCACCAGGACCACATCGTCCGGCGCACACAGGAGGCGGCAGGCGGTGTCGATGCCGTGGGACGCACCCGCCGTCAGGAACAGAGAGGATGGATCCACCGGGAACTGGTAGTGCTCGCTCAGAAAGCGCGACAGGGACTCGAGGTAGGCTGGATCGCCCGCGTAGTCGCCGTAGTTGAGCTGCGCAGGATCAAGCCGGGCAGTGCACTCGCGAGCCATGCGCTCGAACAAGGCCACCGGCAAGAGATCGGGCGAAGGCTGCCCGATCGCGAAGTTGATGATGTGCGTGGTCTCGCTCAGGGCGTGCCCCACGACCTAGCCGATCGCTACACGCGCGTTGCGGAACAGGCGCATCCACGGACTGTCCTCGCCCGCCTGCGCCGGATGCCAACTCTGCTGCACGGTGCGAAACACGCGCTCGGGGTGCGGCATCATGATGTTCACGCGCCCATCCGCACTCGTGACGCCAGCCACAGCCGCCTGCGAGCCGTTCGGATTTAGGGGGAAGCGCTGGGTCGGTTCGCCCTCGGCGTTCACGTAGCGCAGCGCGACCTGGCCCTGACCCAGGGCCTTCTCAAGCACGTCTGACGCAGCGAAGGTAGCGCGTCCCTCACCGTGGCTCACCACCACCGGCACCTGCGTGCCCGCCATGCCGGTGAACCAGGGCGAGTCCGACTTGCCCACCTCCACCATCGACAGGCGCGCCTCGAACTGCTCCGAGCGGTTACGCTCGAAGCTGGGCCAGTGCTCCGTGCCGGGGATCAGCTCACGCACCCGCGAGAGCATCTGGCAGCCGTTGCAGACACCGAGGGTCAGGCCGTCTTCCCGCGCAAACCACTCCGCGAACACGGCTCGCGTGCGTTCGTCGAAGAGAATGCCCCTCGCCCAGCCGTTGCCGGCCCCGAGCACGTCGCCGTAGGAGAACCCGCCACATGCCGCGAGCACCTGAACGTCCCGCAAGTCTCGACGACGGGGCGCGTCGCCGATGAAGTCACTCATGTGGATGTCGATGGCATCGAAGCCTGCGCGATCGAAGGCGGCGGCCATCTCCAGATGCCCGTTGACTCCCTGCTCACGCAGTATCGCGACCTTCGGCCTGACGCCGCTGGCGATGAACGGTGCTGCCGTGTCCTGCGTAGGATCGAAGCTGGGCTTGGAATACAGGGCCGGTGGCCGCGGCAGCTTGAGGAGTTCGTAGGCCTCCTGAGCACAGGTCGGATCATCGCGCAGGCGCTGCATCTCGTAGCTGGTCCGCGACCACACGCCACGCAGCTCCATGCGTGAGCGATTGAACAGCCGCTCGCCGTCCTGCATGACGCAGATCTCTTCGCCCGCGGTGGGCACGGCGACGCGCGACACCACCTCCTCGAGTCCTCGCGCACGCACCACGGCGAGGAACTTCTCACGCCGCTCGACGGGTACCTGGACGACGGCCCCCGCCTCCTCGCTGAACAGGCGCGGCAAGGCTTGCACGCCCTCGTCGATGTCGATCTTGAGGCCCGCGTTGCCGGCGAAGGCCATCTCCAGCAGGGTCGTGAAGAGCCCACCGTCCGAACGATCGTGATAGGCGAGGAGCAAGCCCGCGCGGCGCGCCTCCACGATGGCGCCGAAGAAGGCGCGAACCAGGGAGGGATCCTCCACGTCCGGAGGCTCATCGCCCGTGGCCGCCCAGGCCTGCAGCAACGCGGAGCCGCCGAGGCGATCCTGCCCGCGACCGAGATCGAACAGCCAGAGCTCTGTCTCACCGGCGTCGAGGCGTAGCTCGGGCGTGAGCGTGCGCCGCACGTCGATCACCGGCGCAAAGGCGGAGATGATGAGGGACAGGGGCGCGACCACCCGATGCTCGCCGCCCCCCTGAGCGGGCCAGCGGGTCTGCAGGGAGAGGGAGTCCTTACCTACGGGAATCGTCAACCCAAGCGCCGGGCAGAAGCCCATGCCGACGGCCTCGACCGTATCCCACAGGGCGACATCCTCGCCGGGCGCACCGCACGCGGCCATCCAGTTGGCGGACAGCCGCACCTGGTCGATGCGCTCGATGTCCGCCGCCACGATGTTGGTGAGGGCTTCGGTGACGGCCAGGCGACCGGACGCGGCCGGCGAGAGCAAGGCCACCGGCGTACGTTCGCCCATCGCCGCCGCCTCGCCCGTGTAACCGCGGAAGTCGGCGCACGTCACAGCGACATCGCTCACGGGCACCTGCCAGGGCCCCACGAGCTGATCGCGCGAGCTCAAGCCGCCGACAGTGCGGTCGCCGATGTGGATGAGGAAGCTCTTGTCGGCGACGGAGGGCACGGACAGTACGCGATTCACCGCCTCGTCCAGATCGATCGACGCGAGATCGACCGACCGGGTCGGCGCAACGACGCGTTCCGCCGTACGCTCCATGCGCGGCGTGTGGCCGAGCAGAGCCTGCATCGGCATGTCGACGGGCGCATCGCCAAAGTGCGTGTCCTGCACGTTGAGCACGCGACGCTGGGTGGCGTGGCCGAGCACCGCCACGGGGCAACGCTCCCGCTCACAGATCGCCTCGAACTCGCGCAGATCACCTTCGGCGATGGCCAGCACGTAGCGCTCCTGGGACTCGTTGCACCAGATCGCCATGGGCGTCATGCCCGGCTCGTCGTTGGGGATCGCGCGCAAGGACAGCACGCCCCCGCAGTCGCTCTGGTCGAGCAGCTCTGGAATGGCATTGGAGAGACCGCCGGCGCCCACGTCGTGGATGGACAGGATCGGGTTGCCTTCCGCCATGGCCCAGCAGCGGTCGATCACCTCCTGGCAACGGCGCTGCATCTCGGGGTTGCCACGCTGCACGGACGCGAAATCCAACTCGGCGCTGCTTGCCCCGCTTGCGACGGATGACGCTGCGCCACCGCCGAGGCCGATCTGCATGGCCGGACCACCGATCACCACCACGGCAGCGCCCTGGCCGAAGCCGCGCTTCTCTACGTGCTCGCCGAAGATGTTGCCCATGCCGCCGGCGATCATGATCGGCTTGTGGTAGCCACGACGCGCCACCTGCTCGCCAGCGGCGGGCGCCGCCAGGCCGTCCTCGCCCTCCGGTTGCTCGAAGGCGCGGAAGTAGCCGAGCAGATTCGGCCGACCGAACTCGTTGTTGAAGGACGCGCCGCCGATCGGTCCCTCGAGCATGATGTCGAGAGGCCTTGCGATGTGCGACGGCGACACGGCGTCGCCCTCCCACGGCTGCAGGTACTCGGGGATGCGTAGGTTGGAGACGCTAAAGCCCGTGAGCCCCGCCTTCGGCTTGGCCCCGCGGCCGGTGGCTCCCTCATCGCGGATCTCGCCACCGGCGCCCGTCGCAGCGCCCGGGAAGGGTGAGATGGCCGTGGGGTGATTGTGGGTTTCGACCTTGATCACCACGTGCGCTCGGGTCTCGCGCGCCCGGTACACGCCGGTATGCGCGTCGAGGTACCAGCGCTGCGCCGGTTCACCCTCGAAAACCGCTGCGTTATCGCGATAAGCCGAGAGCACGCCCGCCGAATTCGCTCGATAGGTGTTGCGGATCATGTCGAAGAGCGAGCGTGGCATCACCTCGCCTTCGAGGGTCCACTCGGCGTTGAAGATCTTGTGTCGGCAGTGCTCCGAGTTCGCCTGAGCGAACATCATGAGCTCCGTATCCGTGGGGTCGCGCTCGAGGTTGCTGAAGGTCTCGAGCAGGTAGTCGATCTCGTGCGGCGCCAGCGCCAGCCCCAAGTTCCGGTTGGCCTCTACCAGGGCATCGCGGCCCTGCTGCACCAGGGGGACCGCGCTGCCGCGGGCCGGGGTGTGATGGGCGAAGAGCAGCTCGGCCTGGGCGACCGTCGCGAAGACGAACTCGGTCATCCGATCGTGCAGGTGGGGAGCGATCGCGGCGAGCGTCTCGCCGCCCAGATCGTCCACGCCATCGAAGTGCCAGGCCAGGACCCGCTCCACCCGGGTAACCGCCTCGAAGCCGCAGCGATGCACGATGTCGGTGGCCTTGCTGGACCAGGGAGAGATCGTGCCGATGCGCGGCGCTACCACCAGCTGAGGCGCTGACCCCGCCTCATCTAGCGAAACCCCGCCGAGCAAATCACTTAGGCGCCGCTCTTGCGCAGCCGTCAGCGACGCGCCGTCCACCTCCGACGTTTCCACCAGATACCACCATCGGGTACGTAGCCCCTGCAGATCTGGAAGGTCACCCTGCAGCGCCTGGCGTACGCGCTGGAGACGAAAGGACGAGAGCGCTGGGGCGCCGGGAACGCGCAGCACGCGTGACTCAGCCATCGGCGGGTATCTCCGCGACAATCAGGAAATTCGTTAAGCGAGAGGTCGGCGCGCCATCCTCTTGCACGCAGTCGGTACGCACGTCGCGCCTAGTGAGCCGCTTGGTAAATAAGGTAACGCTCAGCGAGCGGGACTGGCGTCAGGGCAAGGCGGGCGAGCGCAGGCATAGCAGCGCTATGGCTGCGCTTGACCAACGCCGCAATGGCGTCAGTCAGGCTCGCCCTTCGGGTCTGTGCAGGGGCGCTGCCACCGGCGTTGCGCCTCTTGCCAATGGCGGGGCCATCGGCTGCGCGACGCGCCTTGCTGGCAGCGCCCCTGCACAGACTGAGCGTTACCTTATTTACCAAGCGGCCCACTAGCGCTCAGCCCTTCGGCGGCTCACCGCCGCCCGGGGGAAGATACGTAACGGGTAACTGAGCGACGTTGCTGCCTTTGGCGTCGGTGATCTTGCTGATCCCGCGCTTGTCCACCTCGTCGATGCGTACGATCGAGTGCATGGGCAGCCAGGTGCGCTTGACCCCTTCGAATTCGGAGCGGATGCGGTCTTCCGTGGGGTCGACGACGATCTCCGTGCGTCGACCGAAATCGAGCTCTGCCACTTCGACGAAACCGAGCATGGCGCCGTGGCTTACCTCATTGGCAAAGATCTCGTACAACTTGCCCTGAGACTGGAACAAGATTTTGTAGGTGACGCGCTCCGACATGGCGCGAAGCATACCACGCAGCACGGGCGAATCCGGGCGGAACGTGCGACACTTCGCGCCCGAAAATACCCCTCCCCTTACCCCGAACGACCCACCATGCCTGCCCCGCGCGTAGAAACGCTGACCGACGAACTGGAGCTGACCGCCATCCACAGCTCAGGCCCTGGGGGCCAGAACGTCAACAAGGTGGCCACGGCCATCCAACTGCGCTTCGATGTGGCGAACTCGCCGTCGCTCGAAGAGGACGTGAAGGCGCGGCTGACAGCGCTCGCCGGGCAACGGATGACCGTCGCCGGGGAGCTCGTGCTGACAGCCCGCCGCCAACGCACCCAGGAGGGCAATCGGCGCGATGCCCTGGCCCGCCTCCAGTCCCTGCTCGAGGAGGCCGCCGAACCTCCGCGCCCTCGCCTGCCCACACGGACGCCCGCGGGGGTGAAACGCAAGCGATTGCAGGACAAGCGCAACCGCGCGGTGGTCAAGCAGTCTCGTCGTCGCCCTGCGGGCGAGGACTGACCCTCGCCACGCGGCCGGTCGCCTGGACGTTTCGAACCGGAGGGAAGCGCGCCGGCGCGTCAGGAAAAATTCCCAGGAAGGGCACCACGAACCCAACCGTTCAAGCGATAAAATTTGAGGCGCTTGGAACAGAACGGGTTCCCCTCCCGTCACCCGGCTCGGCACCCTCCCCTCAGGGTGCCGGGCCAGCCGGGTCCCTCACTGGGTTAACCAGCCCTCTCGACCCAACCGGGCCCATAGCTCACTCACCACACGCCCACCCTCGCGCACGACGCGCGACAGATCGTCGACCAGGAAGCGGCCACCGTTTACTTGCAGCTGCCCATCGGTCATCACCAGGCGCACGGCACTGCCGTTGGCGTACAGCAAGTGATGGAGTGGCTCGGGCGGTCGAGCACCAACGCCTACCAGCGGTGAGGTGACGTCGATGCCGACGAGATCCGCCCGCGCGCCGGGCGCGAGGCGTCCCAGATCCGGTCGGCGCAGGCCATCGGCGGCCACGCGCGTCGCGCCCGCGACGGCGTCATCGATCGTAGGGCGCTGCAGCTTGGCAGCGCTGTGCTCGGCGAGCAGGGAGTGCCGCGCCTGACCGTAGAGCACCGCGAGCTTGAGGTTCTCGACGTAGTCGTTCGAGTGGGTGTCGATCCCGATGTTGACCGCGAGCCCGGCCGCAAGCGCTTCAGGATATGGCTGCGTCGGGCCCCCTGCGCCGCCGGCGGAGGGGCAGTGGGCGTACACCGCACCGGCCTCGCGCAGAAGCGGCGCGTCCACCGCCAAGTCCAAGCCCACCATGTGCGCGCCGAAGAAGGGGCCGGCGGCGAGCATGCCGTGGGCCTGGAACCACTCGGTGGGCGTCATGCCGTGCAGGCGGCGCACGGTGGCCGTCTCGCGCGCGGACTGGGAGAGGTGCGTGTGAACGCCGTGGCCGAGCTTGCGGGCGGCCGCGGCGAAGGCGGCCATCGTCGCCGGCGTCTGGGTGTCGGCGGCATGCGGCGTCATCTGCGGGCGGATGCGGCCATCGTCCACGCCGTTGACGGACTCGGCGAAGGCCAGGTTGTCGGCGATCTCGCGCAGCGTATCCGCCTCGCTGTCGAACAGCACCTGGTCATCCTGGCGAAACCAGATGGGAAACAGGCGAGCGATCCCCGGCACCATGCCGCCGGGGTAGCAGCGGACGCCCCAGCGCCGGGCCACCCGCACATAGGACTGCGCCTGGCGCAAGCTCAAGCTCATCTCCACGTGGGTGGTGGCACCACTCAACAGGAGTTCAGCCACGTTGTAGGCGGTGAGGGCGTCGAGTTGTTCCGCGGGCAAGGACTCGACCAGCTCCAGGGGGCGAGCGAAGCTGCGCCCGCCTTCTATGATGCCGCGGGTCGGTGTCGCGCTGCAGCCGTGCGTGTGACCGGAGATGAAGCCGGGCAACACCAACAAGCCACGCGCATCGATCGTACGCACGCCCTTCGCCGCTCCCGTGCGCACGGCCTCAATCTGCCCGTCGCGGACGACCAGGGTGATGTCCGAGCGTACGTGGTGCCGGCCCTCCTCGGCGGGCAGCAAGGCCTGACCCGCGTCGATCGCCAGCGCCTCGCCTGGCGCCAGCGGACTCGCGCTGGGTCCAGGGTCACCGAGGGCGCGCGCCATCGCCGGCGAGGCACACACGAGGGGCGCGAGGAGCGCGCCGCGCAGTAGCGCGCGCCGATCCGCTTCGAGGGCGGCACTGGCGGGGTCTCGATCGTCGTCGGTCATCGTCCAACCTCGGTAGCTTTAGCGCGCGCGAGGCTCCGTCGCCCGCTTTGCCGCTCTTACCAGATGCAACATAACCGCACGGCTGAGTGCCCCGCCACCCGCTCGGACACGAGCAAGTGCAAGGCGAGCGCGCCGTTCACGGGGGCAGGCCGGTCCTGCATGTTTGACATGCGTCGCCGATGCGCCATGCTGCATGGTTGAGCCGATGACGGAGTAGCGGCAGGGGTCCGTGCGCAAGCTGATCGCAGAGTTGAGAAGACGACGGGTGTTCGGCACCAGCGCGATCTACCTGGCCGGTGCGTGGGGGCTACTCGAAGTCTGCAACACGGTGTTTCCGATCGTCGGTCTGCCCGACCGTGCGATCAACTTCGTCTTCTACGGCGCGATCGTCGGCTTCCCCATCGTCCTCGCCCTCTCCTGGGCCTTCGACCTGGATTTGAAGCGCACCGCCGGCAGCGCGACGGATGACGCACCGCCAGCGCCCCAGGGCGCCGATGCCTCCGCCGTGGTGCCGCTGAAGGAGGCGCCACCCGGGTCTATCGCCGTGCTGCCCTTTCGCAACATCGGCGCCGACCCCGAGCACGAGTACTTCAGCGACGGCTTGGCGGAGGAGCTGCTGCACACCCTGTCCTCCGTGCCAGGGATCCGCGTGGCCGCTCGCACTTCCTGCTTCATGTACAAGGACCATCATACGGACGTGCGCACGATCGGCGCGCAGCTGGGCGTACGCAACGTGCTGGAGGGCAGTGTGCGCTGGGCTGGCGATCGCATCCGCATCAGCACCAAGTTGATCGAGGCGGGCTCGGGCTACCAGCTCATGTCGCAGAAGTTCGACGAGGAGTTCAAGGACGTCTTCACCCTGCAGGAGACCCTCGCCAACAGCATTGTCGAAGTACTAAGAAAATCACTAGGTGAAACGCTGCCCGCCGCGCAGGCGAGTCCCGTCGTGCGCGCGGAGACGAACGTGGAGGCCTACCAGTTCTACCTGCGCGGTCGCCACCGCTGGCAACGGCGCGGCAAGGAAGCCATCGAGGCAGCGGTGGAACTGTACGAACAGGCCCTGGCCCTCGACCCCACCTTCGCGCGCGCCAAGTCGGCCCTGGCCGCGGCGCGCGCCGTCATGCACGAGTACACGGGCGAGTCGCGTCAGGCCTCGCTCGCCGCGGCGACCACCCTGGCCCGGGAAGCGGCTGCCCTCGATCCCACGCTCGCCGAGCCCCACGGCGTCCTGGGCTACGTGCACCTGCGCAGCTGGCAATGGCAGGAAGCGGAATCTCGGCTGCTCGACGCCATCGAGCGGGACCCGAACGATCCCCTCCTCCGCCAGTGGTATTCGAACGTGCTGAACGATCTCGGCAAGCAGCAGGAGGCGACGGAGCAGGCCGCCAAGGCCTACGAACTCGACCCCGTCTCGCCGATGGCCAACAACGTCCTCGCCGTGTCCTACATGCTGCACGGTGATGACCGCAAGGCGCTAAAGCACACCCGCATCGCGCGCGAGTTCGGGGTGACGGGGTTGGTGCCGGCGTTCGTGGAATACCTGGCCAACCTGCGCAACGGCGCGTGGGATGCGGCCCAGCGCGATTGGCGGGCGGCCCTGGAGAAAGCGAACCTACCCGAGGACTGGGCGGCTTCGGTAGTTGCAGCGATCGCTGACCCAGCCCTGACCGACCCAGCCGTGGAAGCGGTAGGTCAGGCCGTGCGCGATGAGGCGCTCCCTCCGAACATCGCTTTCCTGCAGTACGTGCTGCTCGGCGCCGGCGACGCCACCTACGCCCAGGCCGATGCATTGCTCGATGAGCAACGACTCAATCACACGTGGCTGATGTTGCCGGAGGCGTCGGCGCTGCGCGCGGACCCGAGATTCCAGACCCTGTGCGCGAAAATCGGCGTGGCGGAATACTGGCAGCGTTACGGCGAGCCCGCCTTACCGGCAGGCTCCTTCGAGCCAGCCCGCGCCGCCGCCCTCACCCAAGCGGTCGGCGCGGCCTAGCGGCGACTCTGATCAGGCGGTACGCCGAGGACGGCGCCACCCCACCAGGGCCAGGCCGCTCAGCATCAACCACACGGCGCCGGGCAAGGGCACCGCTTGGCCGACCAGGGTGACCCCGTCGCCGTCGTTTACCCAGTCGTTGGCGAAGCTGCCGAGGAAGCCCGTGTTGGTGAAGCGCACGGCGAGTTGCCCGTCCCAGAGCCCCGCGGCGTCGCCGCCGGTGATCGTGAAGACGAGTTGAAGCTCATCGCTCTCTTCGCCGCCGCGCGCCTCGCCGAGATCGAAGAAGCCGAAGTCCGTGGCATCGCCCGTGAGCAGCACGCCCGAGTCGAAGCCGAGTTCGTCCACCGAGCCGTTCACCTGCACCGAGCCGCCGGACAGGATCCCCGTGCCGTCGATGCTGAGCACCACGAACAGCCCCGTGCCGTCGATGCTGAGGGGCGTGCCCCCCTCGTCGGTCAGCGTGGCCGTGCTGTTGCCGAGGCCGGTGATGAAGAGGGAGTCGGAATCGTTGTCGTACGCAACGAGTAGTGCATCCGCATCGATCAGCGCACCGTCGCCGATACCAAAGCCATCGATGGGTGCGGCGCCTGCAGGCATCGCTGCCAGGGCGGCGAGAAGGAAGGGACCGATAAGGGTCGCCAGCGTTGTGGAAGTGTTTTTTGTGAGCATCAGGCCAACGCTTATGTCGTTAATAATACGGCAATCTTGACCTAATCTGGAGGGGTGGGCAACTTGGCCCTAGCGTTATGTCGTATGCATGCCGCCGTGCGTCAGGTCGGGATGCGCCTAGGACTTATCCAGGTCGAAGCGCTCGCGCAGAAAGCGTGCGATGCCGTGTTCATCGTGATGACCGATCACGGCTGTGGCCGCCTCCTTCACCACCGCCTTCGCGTTGCCCGGTGCGTAGGCTTCGTCCGCGACGGCGAACATGCTTAGGTCGTTATCGCTGTCCCCGAAGCAGACGACGCGCGTGGCACCTAGCTGTTCGCGTAACACCTGTACCGCGGCGCCTTTGCTCGCCTCCACATGGTGGATATCAATCCAGCGCAGGGACGGTCCCTCCATCGCTACGCCCGAGTAGGCCACCAGTTCGGGCTCATCGGCGATCAGGGCCTGCACCGCATCGATGGCGGCGGGAGCGCCGAGCGCGCTGATGTTGGTGATCTGGGCGTCCGCGGGCAGCAATCCCGCATCGCATACCTCCACCCCGGAGAGGCGAGCGTAGTCGGCCGCCAAGCGCTGCTCCACCTCGTGCTGCAGGGGAGCGTGGTAGACCACGTGGCGGTTGCCCGCCTCCAGAGTGAACAGGAAAGGGGTGATCCCCTGGGTCATCACCGCGCCCACCACGTGTTCGAGCTCGCTCAGGGTCAGGGACGTCTGGTGCGTGTAGTCGGCGGCCTTCGGGTCCCAGATCAGCACGCCGTTCTTGTAGGCCTGGGGCAGATGAAACCCGTGCCCATCGATGAGCTCGCGCGAGGCGTGGAGCGTACGGCCGGTGGCGACGGTGTAGTGAATGCCGCGGGCCGCGAGCAGGCTCAGGGTCTCGCGCGTGTACGCGGAGATGGTCGACGACGCATCGAGCAGCGTGCCGTCGAGATCGAAGACGAGGAGCTCCATGCGCGGATCACCGAGCGGGGAAATGGCGGAGAGGGTGGGATTCGAACCCACGTGGGGCGGTACGCCCCCAACCGATTTCGAGTCGGTGCCGTTATGACCACTTCGGTACCTCTCCAGGCAGCCCGCGATTATTTTCGCTGGCGGCTGTCGCGTCAAGGTGACGGTGTCAGGAGGCACACGTCCCCGAGCCGAGTATCATCGAGCGGGTGAACCCCTGGATCCGCTCAAGCTGGAGGATTGCGCTGCGCCGCAGCGTTCGCTGGTGGCGCCTGGCGCTGCTCACCGGCATGGCGGCGCTGCTCGGCACCTGTTCCTTCCCGGTCAGCGAGCTGGAACGGCTGCAAGAGCTGGGGCGATTGCGCGTGGTATCGCGCAACGCCGCCACCAGCTTCTACCTCGCCGCCGAGGGCCGCCCGGTGGGCGTCGACTACGAACTGGCGGAGGGGTTCGCCCAACGCTTGGGCCTCACGCTGGAGTTCATTCCCCTGGAGAACGTGGGCGATCTCCTGCCGAGCGTGCAGGAGGGCCTGGCGGATATCGCCGCGGCTCACATCACGGCGACCCAGGAGCGCGCCGAGCTGGTGCGCTTCGGCCCCGCCTACCAGCAGGTATCCACCTTCGTCGTCTACAAACGTGGAAAGCGGCGCCCGCGCAGCGTGGACGACCTGGCCGCCGGCCGCCTGGCAGTGATCGCAGACAGTAGCCACCTAGAGCGCCTGCAAGCCTTGCGCGAGGAATATCCCAACCTGCAGTGGGAGGAGCTCCCCCTCGCCTCCGTAGAGGAGTTGTTCGAGGCCGTGGAAGAAGGTGATTTCGATTTTGCCGTCGCCGACTCTTCGGCCTACCAGCTCAACCGACGCTACTTTCCGGAGGTGCGTCGCGGCTTCACCCTGGCTGACCCGGAACCCATCGCCTGGGCATTTCCGCCAGGCCACGACCGCAGCATTCTCGATGAGGCGCAACGCTACTTCCTGGAGCTTCGCCTGAGCGGAGAGCTGCAACGGATCATCGATCGCTACTACTCCCACACCGATAGCTTCGATTGGGTGGGCACGCGCACGTTCCTGCGTCACATCGAGTCTCGACTGCCACGCTACGAG
The DNA here is from genome assembly GCA_039815145.1 of Pseudomonadota bacterium. NCBI lineage: Bacteria > Pseudomonadati > Pseudomonadota > Pseudomonadota bacterium. The sequence goes on along the minus strand of JBCBZW010000061.1, from coordinate 9,869 downwards.
CCCCTGTTCCGCCAGGCAGCCGAGGAAGTGGGGCTCGACTGGCATCTGCTCGCCGCCACCGCCTACCAGGAATCCCACTGGGACAAGAACGCCGTCTCGCCCACGCGCGTGCGCGGCCTGATGATGCTCACGGAAGCCACCGCCTCGCAGCTGGGCGTGGATGATCGCACCTCACCGGAACAGAGCATCCTCGGCGGTGCGCGCTATCTGGTGCAGATGCGCGACCGTCTGGACCCCGAGATCCGCGAGCCCGACCGCACCTGGCTCGCCCTCGCCGCCTACAACGTGGGCTACGGCCACCTGCAGGACGCTCGCACGCTCACGCAGATGCATGATCGCGACCCGAACCTCTGGACCGACGTACGCGAACACCTGCCCCTGCTCACCCGGCGCCGTTGGTACTCCCAGGTGCCGCGGGGCTACGCCCGCGGCCGGCAGCCCGTCGAGTACGTGCGCAACATCCGCAGCTACTACGACATCCTGCTGTGGAAAGCCCCCGACGTGGAACTGACGGTGGCGCCAGAGGAGGAGGCCTCCCTGGCCCAGTCCGAAGGCGGCGGTCCTGAGGAGGCAGTCACCACGACGACCGAGGTGGCGGAGACGAGCACCGCGCCCGCCGAGGCACCCGCGGCGTCCGCCACCGACGAGGACGCGCCGACCGGTGAGCTGGTGGCACCGGAGGCCACCGACCAGGAACCCGAAGCGCAGGCCGCACCGCCCGACGACGACACCGTCACCGCCACCCCAAATATGTGAACTACCCCACACTTCCGCCGACCGGCGGAGTGAATTACCAAAATGCCAAACACGGTCGCACGCCCACGCCGGGCGGACGGAGTAGCGTTCGCTGGTCTGTCCCGCCCCTGTCGATGTCTAGCGGAGTGATCGATGCAATCCAACGACGGCAACCCTGCGGCTGAAATCGCGGCGCTCAAGGCGTCCATCGCGAGCAAGGACTCTGAACTGAGCGCGATGCGCTCACTGGTGACCGAGGCCACGCGAGTGATGCGCGGCGTCGCCCAGGGCGATGTAGGCCAACGCATTCAGGCGAAGGCCGACGGTGAGATGGGTGAGCTCGTGGAATCGATCAATGCCACCTGCGGTCGCGTCGCCGAGCTGACCCAACGGATCGCTGAAGCAGCCGACCGCATCACCCACAGCGCCCAGAGCGTGGTGGAAGGTAACCGCACCCTCTCCCAGCGCACGGAAGAGCAGGCCTCGTTCCTCGAAGAGACGGCGGCCAACATGGAGCAGATGACGCAGACGGTGCGGCAGAACGCCGACAGCGCCCAGCAGGCGGACACTCTCTCGAACACGGCGACCAACACTGCCGAAAAAGGCGGTCACGTAGTGCGCAAGGCCATCGAGGCCATGGGCGAGATCAACGACTCCAGCCGCAAGATCGCCGACATCATCGGCGTGATCGATGAGATCGCTTTCCAGACCAACCTGCTGGCCCTGAACGCTGCGGTCGAGGCGGCTCGCGCCGGTGAGCAGGGCCGTGGCTTCGCGGTGGTGGCCAGCGAGGTGCGCAACCTCGCCCAGCGTTCCGCCAGTGCGGCGAAGGACATCAAGTCCCTCATTCAGGACAGCGTGACCAAGGTGGACGAAGGCTCACGCCTGGTCGACGAGTCAGGCCAGACCCTCGAGAGCATCGTCGAGGGCGTCGCCCAGGTCAGCCAGATCATCGGTGACATCGCCAAGGCCTCCGCCGAGCAGGCAAGCGGCATCGACGAGATCAGCAAGGCCGTCAGCCACATGGATCAGGCGACGCAGCAGAACGCTGCGCTCACCGAAGAGGCGACGGCCGCCAGCGAAGCGGCCGGCGAGGAAGCAGGTGCTCTGCGCGAACTGGCGGCCTTCTTCCAAGGCGGTGGCGGCAGCGCGTCGTCGCTGCGCTCGCCAGCACCCAGTTCGGCGCCGAAGGGTCCGCCGAACGGCGTTGAGCGCCGCGGACCTAACCGCCCCTGGGGTGGTGATTCCTCATCGTCCAGCAGCAGCGGCGCCGCCAGCAGCTCCCAGCGTGCGGCCAGTAGCAGCGTCGGCACGCCCGACGATGACGGTGCCTGGGAAGAGTTCTAGGCCGAGCAGCTCGCCCCGTCCGGCGGCCGACGACGGCGCCGGACGAAGAACGCGCGCAGGTGCTCCCCGCACAGCTCTTCCATGACCCCTGCCCGCACGCTGATCCGGTGGTTGAGCGAGGGGTGATCCACGATGTTGAACACCGTGCCCGCAGCGCCCGCCCGCGGGTCAGCGGCGGCGTACACCAGTCGCGCGATCCGCGCGTGCACCATCGCACCCGCACACATCGGACAAGGCTCGAGGGTCACGTAGAGGGTGCTGCCGGTCAGGCGGTAGGTACCGAGGCTGCGTGAGGCCGCACGCATGGCCACCATCTCCGCGTGAGCACTCGGGTCGTGGGTGGCGATAGGGCGGTTGCTGCCCTCCGCAAGCAGGGCGCCATCGCGGACGATGACACACCCCACGGGCACCTCACCGCAGCGCTCCGCTTGCTTGGCCAGGGCGTGCGCATGCGCCATCCAGCGAATGTCGGGATCGTCCTCGGCCAAGGGATGCTCAGTCATCGCTTCGGCCGCGACGGCGCGGACCTATTCCCACTCGATGGTGGCAGGAGGCTTTCCGCTGATATCGTAGGTGACCCGTGCGATGCCGTCGATCTCGTTCATGATGCGCCGACCGACGAGATCAAGGAATTCGTAAGGTAGGTGCGCCCACCGCGCGGTCATGAAGTCGATGGTCTCCACCGCACGCAGGGCCGCGACGTAGCCGTAGACGCGGTAGTCACCCTGCACGCCGACGGAACGGACCGGCAGCAGCACGGCAAAGGCCTGGCTGACCCGATCGTACAACTCAGCCCGGCGCAGCTCCTCGAGGAAGATCGCATCCGCAGCGCGCAGCAGGTCCGCCTTCTCCTTGTCGACGGGGCCTAAGATCCGAACGCCCAGGCCAGGGCCGGGGAAGGGATGGCGGTAGACCAGATCGTGGGGCAAGCCCAGCTCCAGGCCGATCCTTCGCACCTCGTCCTTGAACAACTCGCGCAGCGGCTCGACGAGCTTGAGGTTCATGCGCTCGGGCAGGCCACCCACGTTGTGGTGCGACTTGATCACCTTCGCCTTGCCCGTCGAGGCACCGGCGGACTCGATGACGTCGGGGTAGATCGTGCCCTGCGCCAGGTACTCGATGCCGTCCAGAGCCTTGGCGTGTTTCTCGAACACCTCGATGAAGAGGCGGCCAATGAGCTTGCGCTTGTCCTCAGGGTCAGCCACGCCCTCCAGCGCCTGCATGAATTCATCGCCTGCGTCGTGACGGATCACGTTCACACCGAGGTGCGCCGCGAAGGTCTGCATCACCTGGTCGCCCTCGTTGAGGCGCAGCAACCCGGTGTCCACGAAGACGCAGACCAGGCGATCGCCGATCGCCTTGTGCAGCAGCGCTGCTACCACCGAGGAGTCGACGCCACCGGACAGGGCGAGCAGCACGCGACCGTCCTCACCGACCGTCTCGCGCACGCGCGCGATGCTGTCTTCGATGATGTTGTCCGGCGTCCACGCGCGGCCGCATCCGCACACCTCGTGCACGAAGCGCTCGATGATGCGCTGCCCCTGGCGCGTGTGGGTGACCTCCGGGTGGAACTGCAGGGCGTAGAGCCCACGCTCCTCGTCGGCCATGCCTGCCAAGGGCGCGCTGTCGGTGCTCGCGATGAGCTTGAAGCTGGGCGGCAACTCGTCCACGCGATCGCCGTGGCTCATCCAGACATCGAGCAGGCCGTGACCTTCGGCGTTAGTGTGGTCTTCGATGTCGCGCAGCAGGCGGGAGTGGCCCCGAGCGCGCACCTGCGCGTAGCCGAACTCGCGATGGGTGGAAGGCGCCACCTTACCGCCGAAGTGCGCTGCCATGCTCTGAAAGCCGTAGCAGATGCCGAGCACCGGCACGCCGAGGGTGTAGACCGCCTCGGGGGCGACCGGCGTGATCTCCTGCCCGTCGCCGCCGGTGACCGACTCGGGCCCGCCCGAGAGAATCACGCCGCTCGGCGCGAAGTCCCTGACCGCGGCATCCCCCGCATCCCAAGGATGGATCTCGCAGTAGACACCGGCTTCGCGCACGCGGCGCGCGATCAACTGGGTGTACTGCGACCCGAAGTCGAGGATCAGGATCTTCTCGGCGTGAATGTCGCTCATGCGTTCCCCGTGTGGCTGGAGCCTATCGGCTAATCCATTCGATAGTTAGGCGCTTCCTTGACGATGGTCACATCGTGCGCATGGCCTTCGCGGACGGCGGCGGTGGTGATGCGGACGAAGCGCGGCTGGGTGCGCATTACCTCGATGTCCGGGCTGCCCGTGTAGCCCATGGCCGAGCGCAGGCCACCGGCGAGCTGGTGGATGATGGCGCCGAGGGGGCCCTTGTAGGGCACGCGACCCTCGATGCCCTCGGGCACGAGCTTCTCCACCTCGTCCGTCTTGTCCTGGAAGTAGCGATCGCTGGAGCCGTGGCGACTGGACATGGCGCCGAGCGAACCCATGCCGCGGTAGCTCTTGTAGGAGCGCCCCTGGTACAGCTCCACCTCGCCCGGGGACTCCTCCGTGCCGGCGAAGAGGCTGCCCACCATGATCGTGTGGGCGCCGGCCGCGATGGCCTTGGCGAAGTCGCCGGAGTAGCGGATACCGCCGTCGGCGATGACGGGCACGCCCGTCCCCTCGAGGCCCTTCACCGCGCGCGAGATGGCCGTGACCTGGGGCATACCCACCCCTGCCACCACCCGGGTGGTGCAAATCGAGCCGGGGCCGATACCCACCTTGACCGCATCGACGCCCGCTTCCACCAGGGCCAGGGCCGCCTCGGCGGTGACGATGTTGCCGGCGATGATCTGCAGGTCAGGCCACTGGCCCTTCAGGCGGCGCACGGTGTTGAGCACGCCTTCGCTATGGCCGTGGGAGGTGTCGACCACCACCACGTCTACGCCCGCGTGCACCAGCGCCTGCACGCGCTCGTCCGTGTCGGCCGAGGTGCCGACCGCTGCGCCCACGCGCAGGGCGCCGCGGGAGTCCTTGCAGGCCATCGGGTAGTCGGTCGCCTTCTGAAAGTCTTTGGCGGTGATCATGCCGCGAAGCTCGAAGCGCTCGCCCACCACCAGCACCTTCTCGATACGGTGCTTGTGCAGGAGGTGCAGGACTTCTTCCTCGCTCGCCCCCTCGCGCACGGTGACCAAGCGTTCCTTCGGCGTCATGACGCTGGTGACCGGGGCGTCGAGATGGGTCTCGAAGCGCAGATCGCGATTGGTCACGATGCCGACGGTCTCCTCGCCGTCCACCACGGGCACGCCGGAGATGCGATGGGCGCGGGTGAGCGCCAGCACTTCGGCGATCGTCTTGTCCGGGCTGACCGTGATGGGGCTTGAGATGATGCCGCTTTCGTACTTCTTGACCGCGCTCACCTCGGCGGCCTGGCTCTCCGGCGTCATGCTCTTATGCACGATGCCGATGCCGCCCTCCTGGGCGATGGTGATGGCGAGGCGTGCTTCGGTCACCGTGTCCATGGCGGCGGAGACCAGCGGCAGGTTGAGCTCGATTTCCCGCGTGAGGCGCGTGCGCAGGCTGACGTCGCGGGGGAGCACCTGGGAATAGGCGGGTTCCAGCAGCACGTCATCGAATGTGAGGCCTTCGTCGACGAGTCGCATAATTCCTCCTGAATGCTGCCCGATGAGTTAACCGAGCATTGTATAGCAAAGGCGGCGCCTTTGGCTGCCGCCACGTGTGACGCAACTGGTGACCGGCTGCCGGCGGGGAACACGCTAGGCCCTGGGCTACAATCGGCCCATGCCGCGAAACCCACCGCCGCCAAAGCCGCAGCAGGAGAGCTTGTTCGGGAGTCCTGCTGCCCCGCCGCCACCGCCGCGCCGCCCCGCCGCCGAGCGCCCTCCGAGCGAAGCCCGCGCGCCAGCCACTCCGCCCGAGACCGTCGCGGATCACAGGCCCAGCACCGCACCGGCGACGCAACGAGCCGCCCGACGCGCGGCCGAGCGGGCCGTATTCACCGTAAGCCGCCTGAACAGTGAAGTACGCGGACTGCTCGAGAAGTCCCTGCGCACCGTGTGGGTGGAGGGGGAGATCTCAAACCTCTCCCGACCCGGCTCCGGTCACGTCTATTTCACCCTGAAGGATGCCCGCGCCCAGGTGCGGTGCGCCCTGTTTCGCCAGCGGGCTCGGGCGGCGGGCCCCCTGCGCGACGGCCAGAAGGTGCTCGTGCGCGGCCAGCTCACGGTGTACGAGGCGCGCGGCGAGTATCAGATCCAAGTCGATACGGTGGAGGAGACGGGTGAAGGCGCCCTGCGCCGCGCCTACGAGGAGCTGAAGAAGCGACTGGCCACCGAGGGACTGTTCGCCGCCGAACGTAAGCGAGCCTTGCCCACCCTGCCACGCCGTATCGGCGTGCTCACCTCGCCCACCGGCGCTGCCGTTCGCGACATCCTGCACGTGCTCGGGCGACGATTCCCCGCCGTGCCCGTGCGCATCTACCCGATCCCCGTGCAGGGGCCCGAAGCGGCGCCGAGAATCATCGCCCAACTGCGCACCGCCGCCCGGCGCCAGGACTGCGACGTGCTGATCCTAGCCCGCGGCGGCGGCTCCCTCGAGGACCTGTGGGCCTTCAACGAGGAGCGCGTGGCGCGGGCGATCGCCGCCTGTGACATCCCGGTGGTGAGCGCCGTCGGCCACGAAACAGACGTCACGATCGCCGACTTCGTCGCCGACCTGCGGGCCCCCACCCCCTCCGCCGCCGCCGAGTCCGTGGTGCCGGACGCTAGCGAGTGGCTGCGCCAACTGCGCACCCTCGAACGACGCCTGCTCGGCGCCGCGCGGGCCCACGTGTCCCGCGGCACGCAACGATTCCAGTGGATGCAGGGCCGCCTGCGCCAGCAGCACCCGGCAACGCGCCTGCGGCAGAACATGCAACGGGTGGATGAGCTCGGTGAACGCTTGCGACGCCTCACCGCCCAACGCACCCAGGGCGTGACCCTACGCCTCAGCAACCTACAAGATCGATTAGCACGGGTCGCCCCCAGCAGGCGCATCGCGGACAGCCGGCGCCTGCTGGAGGCCCTCGATGAGCGCCTCGGCGCCGCCCACACGCGCCTGGTGCGTCAACGCGTGGAACGCCTCGACGCCGCTCGCGCGCGCCTGGATCGAGCATCGCCAACGCACCGCCTGCCGGGCTTGCTCGCGCAGCAAACGCATTTACAGGCGCGCCTGGAGGCTGGCGTACGCCGGCAACAGGAGCGACTCTCCGCGCGCCTGGCCCGCGCTGCGGACACGCTGCATGCGGTGAGCCCGCTGGCCACCCTCTCGCGGGGCTACGCGATCGTGGAGCGGGTGAGCGATCGTACGATTCTGCGCGACGCCGCAGAGGTCTCGAAGGGAGATGCGATTCGCGCGCACCTCGGCGAAGGCACGGTCGAGGCGCAGGTCACGGCGGTGGCGCCGCAGTCGGGAGAGAAGCAGCGGGACGCCGACTGAGCCTTCACGAGCTGCTGCCGGCGCCCCTCCTGTCGGGCGAACTTATCGAGCGATCAGGCGTCGACTACCACGCCCCACGGGCCCTTGCCCACGGCGATGGTGCTGATCACCTTGTTGGTCTTCACATCGATCACGGACACCGTGTCGCTGCCACCGTCCGTGGTGAACAGGCGCTCGCGCGCCTTGTCGAAGCCGAGGCCCCACACACGGCGGCCGACCGGAATCTCATCGAGCACCTGCAGCGTGTCCGCGTCCAGCACGTAGATGCTGTTGCTGCGCCCACCCGCCACGTAGAGACGGCCGGTGTCCGCATGCTCGAGGATGTCCTTCGGCTTGGAGCTCGGATCCTTCAGCTTGGCGCGACGATCGATCTCGAAGTTCTCGAGGTTGACGCGCACGATCTCGGCGCCGATTTCAGCGGTGGCGTAAGCGTAGTGGCCGTCCGCGCTGAAGGTGGCCGAGCGCGGCCGTGAGCCCACCAGCACGTTCTCGATCAACTCGTGATCTTCCGTGCGGATCACGTGCAACATGTTGGTGGATTCGCTGGTGATGATGACCAGCTTGCCGTCCGGCGAGATAGCGACACCTTCCGGCTCGATCCCCACCTCCACCTCGGCGATCACCTCACCGGAGGCAGGGCGCAGCACCGATGCCTGCGCGTCCTCTTCGTTGGCAATGTAGAGGTCGCCGTTGGCGTGGACCATGAAGTTCTCGGGATCTTCGCCGCCGTCGAGGTTGCGCAACACCTTGCCGCTGGCCGGATCCACCACAGCGATGGCGTCGTCGCGCCCAAGGGCGATGTAGATCTCTTTGCCGTCCGGCGACATGCCGATGCCGCGCGGCTGCTTACCCACCTCGACCGTGTCCAGCACCTCGTAGGTGGTGGCGTCGATGATCGACATGGAGCCTTCGTGCTCGTTGGTGACGTAGATGCGATTGCCTGCGCTCGCGACGCCCGCAGCCACCAGCAGGCCGCCCGTCATCACCAGCGTTGCAGCCAGCAATCTATTGCTTCGACTCATTGGGAACTCCCCTCCTCACATCCGTTGAAGCCCAAGGTAGTTAATTCATGGGCAGCGGCCACGCCGCGCACCGGCGCCGTGCCCACCACCTTGCCGTCCTGCTCCAGCAGGATCATCTGATTGAGCTGACCGCTGGCGCGGAACTGCATCGGCACGCCCTTGGCGCCGTCGAACTGCACCTGATCACCGCGTAAGGTGTCGAGGATCGTGCTTGCCTGCGCCGTGCCCTGCTCCATCACCACCTGGGTGTAGAGGCGGGTCCCCGCCCAGCCGGCGTAGCCAGTATCGCTGAGGGGCACCCCTTGGCCCTCCTCGAAGCGGTTGCTGAGCTGGATCGCGGCGTAGCGACGGAACTGGGTGTTCCACACCTTGGCGACCACGCCGTCGGCGTCGTTGCCCGCCTGCGTCCACTGAGTCACGGCGTCCGAGAGCATCCGATCGCTGGCCGGCGCGTGGAAGGCGTTCGCCTGACACACCGTGCGCAGGGCAGCCTCGGTCGCGCTCAAGTTGAACACCGGCAGCTTGTCGTGATGTCGCGCGAGGGCGAGAAATGGCTTGGCGGGCAGGGACGCGAACACGGCGGATGTGCCCTCGGGCAGCGCCATGGCCGCCTGGTCACCCGGCTCGATGTATTCATGGTGGAACGCGTAGCCGAGGAATCGCCCCTGGCGATTGGCCTCATCGATGGCCTGTTGGAACCCCCGAAAGGCGTCGTCCTGTGGGCCCACGAAGGCAAGCGTGAACGTCTCTTTGGCCGAGGCAACCCCAGCCCCGAGCGCTGTCGCCAGCACCATCAGGCCGGCAGAAACAACCGAAATTCTCAAAAGACTCCCCCCGTCATGGAGCGGCTCAGATCCGTTGCCGCCGTCAGGATGCGCAGCGCCGCCCGGCATTATGGCCAGCGCGACCGAACTGGCCAATGCTGACACTTAAGACACGTGCCACAGGCACTCTACGCCGTGAGAAATCGGGAATTTTTCCCAAGTTCACAAGGCAGCGAGCGCGGGGACAGGTGGGTGCTAGAGGGGAAGGACCGACGTGAAGCTGCGCAGTGCCGTCAAGTTACTGCACGTGTCGGATGACGGATCGCGGGTAAGAGGAACGAAATCGCTCGACGCCAACATCCAGCAAGGCACCGGGTGCTGGCCGGCTGGTTGCTAGAGCCAGACCCCTGGAGGAAGCTCCTCTCGCTCGAGCTTGCCTGTGAGGCGCATGCCGCGCTTGTCGAGCAGGCGCACCTCGACCTCCCAGTCCTCGCCGGCGAGCTCCTCGGCCTGGCGCGGCGTCAACTGGAGGCTGCCGGAGAGCTCCCCACCGC
>JBCBZW010000060.1 GCA_039815145.1 Pseudomonadota bacterium | reverse complement strand
GCCCGGCAGATCGATCAATCCTCCTTCCCCGTCCACCCAACGGGCACCCAGGGACGCCAGATCCGCGGCCGAGAGCGCCTCCCCGTCGGCCATCGGCGCTGGGGCGAGTTCTACAGCCACTCGCACACGTCGCGTCTCACCGGCTGCCGCCAGGGCTGCCAGGCGCGGCTCCATCTTGGCCCGCGCCAAGACCCGCTCGTGGAGATCAGGTCGGCTGCTAGCGTCTTCCAGTTCGAGGCGCGTGGCGACGGCCACCAACATCCGATCCAACGGGGCGTACACCTGTTCGAGGTCCAGATCGGGGCGAAGGTGCGCGGTGGCCCCTAGCCCGCCCGTGATCAGCAGCGCGGCTGCAAAGAGCGCGCCGAGCTGGCGAATACTTGTGTTCATCCTTGACTCCGATGGCCGATTGGACGCCGTGTCCTGTCACAGCGTCATCAACCGGGAAACCCCCTCACTGGGGCGCCGAGGCTCAGGCGATGCGCGGCAGCTGATCGGGGGCGCTCAAGCTGTCCGCGATCGCCTCCAGGCGCTCGCCTGAGCGGCGGAAGGCCGACCAGTCTCCATTGGCCGCCTCACGGGCCTGGCGTCGGGCGGTCAGGCGTAGCTGGCGCACGAGGGCGTCGTGGTACTCCTGGGCGAAACGTGCCGCCTCGTCCTGGGTCTTGATCTCGGCAACCTTGGCCTGGGCAGTGACCATGCGTGTGCTCTCCATGATGTCGGTCCCGCGTCCTCTCTTCTCACCTGCGCGATTGGCTCCGCCGAGGGGTCAACGTCAGGTGTTAGCACCTAGCCTGTGCGGTTGGCGATGAATCCAACCTGAACACTCCTGTTTAGTGTGGCCAGGAGTTGTGCCGTCGCAGCGTTACGTTACATCGCCCTTGCGGAGGTCGCCCCAGGCGCTGCTTGGCCCCTTCTGACCTACGAGAGCGGAGCACGTTCCCTTGCGTCCGCGACGCCACCCAAGGGCGTCGCCCAGTTCCCCTGAACGACATCGGGTGTACGTTGTCCCAACGGTAAGTGCCGCCTTTCGCTGAGAGTTTCCCTTCATGGGTTCCGATCGCAGTGTCTTCAACGTCTGCCCCGCTATCCGTCGATCTGCCGAGCGGCTGCGTCCGGCTGGACCTGGCGTTCATCATGATGCTGCTGGTCAGGTTCGGGTCGCGGGGAGTCTCGGCGCCGTCGCTCTCGTGCTCCTGAGCGCCTGCGGCGGTGGCGGCGGGACTGCGCCTTCGCCGGGCCCGCCGGAACCGGCACCCAGCGCAGGGCCTGTCTTCGACCTGGCCGCCGCGGCCACGGGCAATGGCCTGTTGCGCCTCGCCGGCGCCGCCTCCACCGGCCAGTTCGGCGTGCCCGTCGCCGCCGGCAGCGACATCGACGGCGACGGCTTGGAGGACTACGCCATGTCCGCGATGCTGGCCGCTCCCTTCGGCCGCATCGATGCCGGCCAGGTGCACCTGGTCCTCGGCGACGGCACCCTCGACCGAGGCGACATCGACAGCGCCGTCGACGGCGACGACGTGCTGGTCATCGCCGGTGCCGCCCGCCAGGAGGTGACCGGCAGCGAGATCTGGATGGACGACGTGACGGGCGACGGCATGGGCGATCTGATCATCGCGCGGCAGAACTACCGCGAACCGATCTCCGGTCGCATCGGCGCCGGCGCTGTCTCGATCCTCATCGGCGGCGCCACCGTGCGCGACCTGGCGCGCGACAACACGCCCCTGGATCTTGCTGCGCCACCCAACAACGCGACCGTGTTCACCGTCGTGGGCGCGGCAGAACTCGACCGCCTCGGCATGTGGATGCGCACGGGCGATGTCACCGGCGATGGCATCCCAGATCTCCTGATCGGCGCGGACCAGGAAGATGGCAACGGCGAGCGTAACCGCGGCGGCGCGTGGCTGATCCGTGGTGGGGTCCATCTCGATCAGACGCTGACGGTGGATCTAGCCGACTTCGCCACCACCCCGATCGCCGGCCACGTCCTCAAGATCACCCCGCCGCCGGGCGCGGCGGACTACCACTTCGGCGCAACGGTCGCGCTAGGTGACCTTGACGACAACGGCCGCGACGAAGTGCTCATTGCCGCCGCCCTCGCGCGGGCTGGGGGCCTGCTCCCCGCCGAGGGCGCGCCCGACGGTGCCGCCACCCGCAACGGCGGCAACCTCGGCGGCAGCGCCTTCATCCTCTGGGACGACAACTTTCCCACCGATCCCCTGTGGCCTGCGGGCCTCACGATCGCGGTGGACCAGCCGCCCGGCAGCGTGACCCGCATCGATGGCGCCACCGTACCCGGTGCCTTCGCCAATCTGCGTTTGGGCGAGGATATGCTGGCAGGTGAGGACTACAACGGCGACGGTGCCGCAGATCTCTTCCTCGGCGACATCCGGGGTGATGCCCTCGGCCGCAGCGAGAGTGGCGTCGGCCACGTGTTCTTCACGGCACAGGATCTGCGCGGGCGTCGCTTCGCCATGGATGCGGTACCCGACGACCTGAGCTTCTCCACCCTCGCGGGCCCGGAGGCCGGTGCGATCGGTGCCGACACCTCCGCCCACGGTGACTTCGACGGCGACGGCATTACCGACCTCGCCGTGGCGTCGCCCTTGGCCAGCCCCTCAGGTCGGGCCCAGGCCGGCACCGTGCACGTGCTGTGGGGTCAGACGGGACCGTGGCCAGCACAGATCGACCTGGCCAGCGGCCAGCGCCCCGAGGGCTTCGCCATCACGGACATCCTGGGTGCCCGCGGTGGCAGCGGTCAGGCCGACGCGGGGGACACGCTCATGTACAGCGCCGCGCCCGGGGACCTGGACGGCGACGGTCGCATCGATCTTGTCATCAACGAGATGCGCGGCAACGCCGGCAGTCGTATCGACGTCGGCAATCTGCTGATCGTGAGCGGCGCCCGACTGCCGCGCGAGTAGACCGTCTCGGGAATCGCTTACTTAGTGAATTCGATCACCAACGCTACGCTCACGCCCTAAGAGCGCCCGCGCTCGCGCACCAAGGAAGAGACCGCCGCGTGCTGAGGACCGCCTTCCCCGCGCAAGCCCGCCTCCACCCCCGCGCGATCGGCAGCGCCCTTGTTCTGGCTCAGCTTCCAGGTGCCCTCGAGGCTGGTAATGTCGATCTCGAAGCCGATCAGACCCTTCAGTTGCTGGGCCACGTAGGTGTTCGGCGCATCGGACACGGCCCACGGCGCGGGGCGAGCGCCCTCGTGGCTGTCGGTCAGCGTGTGCAGGTGCGCCAGCAGCCACTGGGTGTCGGTGACGAAGCGCAGCTGGCCCCGCGCATGGACCACGACGTAGTTCCAGGTGGGCACCACCTTGCCGTGCTCGCGCTTGGACGCGTACCACGACGGCGTGATGTACGCCTGGGGGCCCTGGAAGATGATCAGCACCTCGATCGGCGCCGCCGCGTCGCGAGCCAGGGCGTTGCCGCGGGCGAGGTGTCCTCGCAGCACACTCGGCGCCCCGGCCTGCCCCTCGTGCAGCACCAGAGGCGCGTGGTCGGCGCTCAGGGCGCCGCCTGCCGCTGAGACGATGGTGGCGAAGGGGTGCTCGCGCATCAGGTCGTGCAACACGTCCTCACGCGATTCTCGAAAGAGCGGGGAAGGATTCATGGCGGGTGACCCGTCGGCTGGCTCGTCTGTCGAGGAGCGTAGCGGCGCCGACGGGAGAGGAGCAAGGGCCCGAACCGGCGTATCATTGGCGCCATGAACGAACAGTACCGACAGCCGCTCCCGGGCACGGATCTGCACTACTTCGATACGCGCCGCGCGGTCGAGGACATCCGCCCGGGCGCCTACGCCACCCTGCCCTACACCTCGCGCATCCTCGCCGAACAGCTGGTGCGCCGCTGCGACCCCGCGATCCTCGACGACTGCCTGCGCCAGATCGTCGAACGGCGCCGGGACCGGGACTTCCCCTGGTACCCCGCCCGGGTGGTCTGCCACGACATCCTGGGTCAGACGGCCCTGGTGGACCTCGCCGGCCTGCGCGACGCCATTGCCGCCCAGGGCGGCGACCCCGCCGAGGTCAACCCGGTGGTGCCGACGCAGCTCATCGTCGATCACTCCCTCGCCGTCGAGCACGCCGGCTTCGAGGCGGATGCCTTCGACAAGAACCGTGCAGTGGAGGAGCGTCGCAACGCCGATCGCTTCCACTTCATCAACTGGTGCAAGGAGGCCTTCGAGAACGTCGATGTGATTCCGCCGGGCAACGGCATCATGCATCAGATCAACCTAGAGAAGATGTCGCCCGTGGTGCAGGTGCGCGACGGCGTGGCCTTCCCCGACACCTGCGTCGGCACGGATTCGCACACGCCCATGGTCGACGCTCTCGGGGTGATCTCCGTGGGCGTGGGTGGGCTCGAGGCGGAATCCGTGATGCTCGGCCGCGCCTCGATGATGCGCCTGCCGGAGATCGTCGGGGTGGAACTGCAGGGGCGCCTGCGCCCAGGCATCACCGGCACCGACCTAGTGCTGGCGTTGACCGAGTTCCTGCGCCGCGAGCGCGTGGTCGGCGCCTACCTCGAGTGCTACGGCGAAGGGGCGGACAGCCTCACCGTGGGCGACCGCGCGACCATCTCCAACATGACCCCGGAGTACGGCGCCACGGCGGCCATGTTCTACATCGACGAGCAAACCCTCGACTACCTCCGCCTCACGGGGCGCGACGAAGCGCAGGTGCAGCTCGTCGAGCGCTACGCGCGCCACACAGGCCTATGGGCGGAAGACCTGAAGAACGCCGAGTACGACCGCGTGCTGCGCTTCGACCTCAGCGCCGTGGAGCGCACCCTCGCCGGCCCCTCCAACCCGCACGCCAAGCTGCCCGTGGCCGAGCTCGCCAGCCGCGGCATCGCCGGCGCCTGGGAGGAGACGCCGGGGCAGATGCCCGACGGCGCGGTGATCATCGCCGCCATCACCAGCTGCACCAACACCTCGAACCCGCGCAACATGGTGGCCGCAGGGCTGATCGCCCGTAACGCCAACGCCTTAGGGCTCACCCGCAAGCCCTGGGTGAAGTCGTCGCTGGCGCCGGGATCGAAGACCGTCAAGACCTACCTGAGCGAAGCGAGTCTTCTTCCGGAGCTCGAACAGCTCGGCTTCGGCGTCGTCGCCTTCGCGTGCACCACGTGCAATGGCATGAGCGGCGCCCTGGATCCGGCCATCCAGCAGGAGATCGTCGAGCGCGACCTCTACGCGACGGCCGTGCTCTCCGGCAACCGCAACTTCGACGGCCGCATCCATCCCTACGCCAAGCAGGCCTTCCTCGCCTCCCCGCCGCTGGTGGTGGCCTACGCCCTCGCCGGCACGATCCGCTTCGACATTGAGAAGGACGCCCTCGGTCACGACGCCGACGGCAATCCGATCACCCTCAAGGACATCTGGCCGAAGGATGAAGAGATCGATGCGATCGTGAAGTCCGCGGTGAAGCCCCAGCAGTTCCGCGACGTCTACGACCCCATGTTCGCCAAGGTGGTGGTGGAAGCCGAGCGGGCCTCGCCCCTCTACGACTGGCGCGAGGTGAGCACCTACATCCGCCGTCCGCCGTACTGGGAAGGTGCCCTGGCTAAACCGCGAACGCTGCGCGACATGCGCGCCCTCGCCGTGCTCGGCGACAACATCACCACCGATCACCTATCACCCTCGAATGCCATCCTGGCCTCGAGTGCGGCCGGCGAGTATCTGGCGAAGATGGGCTTGCCCGAGGAGGACTTCAACTCCTACGCCACCCACCGCGGCGATCACCTCACGGCCCAGCGCGCCACCTTCGCCAACCCCAAGCTCCTCAACGAGATGGTGCGCGAGGAGAACGGCGAGATCCGCCAGGGCTCCCTCGCCCGCCTCGAACCGGAGGGTGAAGTCATGCGCATGTGGGAGGTGATCGAGCGCTACATGGACCGCGCCCAGCCACTGATCATCGTGGCCGGCGCCGACTACGGCCAGGGTTCCTCCCGCGACTGGGCGGCCAAGGGCGTGCGCCTCGCCGGGGTGGAGGCGATCGTGGCCGAGGGCTTCGAGCGCATCCACCGAACGAACCTGATCGGTATGGGCGTGCTGCCGCTGGAGTTCCAGGCGGGCGACACGCGTGAGACCTACGCCATCGACGGCAGCGAGACCTTCACGGTGCTGGGCGACATCGCCCCCCGCGCCCAGATGACCGTGGTCATCACCCGCCGCGATGGCGAGACGGTGCAAGTGCCCGTGACCTGCCGCCTGGACACGGCTGAGGAAGTGACCATCTACGGGGCCGGCGGCGTGCTCCAGCGCTTCGCCAAGGACTTCCTGGACGGGGATGTGGCCGCATGAGCGCGCATTCGACGGGCGAGGCGCAGGCGGCATGAGCGCCGCCCCTGCGCCGCAGCTACGCATCCCCGCCACCTACATGCGTGGCGGCACCTCCAAGGGCGTCTTCTTCAAGCTCGACGACCTCCCCGCCGCCGCCCAACAGCCCGGTGAGGCGAGAGATCAACTGTGCCTGCGGGTGATCGGCAGCCCGGACCCCTACGGCAAGCACACCGACGGCATGGGCGGCGCCACTTCCAGCACCTCGAAGGTGGTGATCGTCTCGCCCAGCGCCCGGCCCGACCACGATGTCGACTACCTGTTCGGGCAGGTGTCCATCGACCAGCCCTTCGTCGACTGGTCCGGCAACTGCGGCAATCTCTCCTCCGCCGTCGGCGCCTTCGCCATCACCAACGGTCTGGTGGATCCCGCGCGCGTCCCGCGCGAGGGCACCTGCGAGGTGCGCATCTGGCAGGCCAACATCGGCAAGACCATCGTCAACCATGTACCCGTGCGTGACGGCCAGGTGCAGGAGACGGGTGACTTCGAGCTCGACGGCGTCACCTTTCCGGCCGCGGAAGTGCCGGTGGACTTCATGACCCCGGTGGATCCCGACGAAGCCCTGTTGCCCACAGGCAATCTGATCGATGAGCTCGCCGTGCCCGGGGTCGGCACTTTGCGGGCTACGATGATTACCGCCGGCATACCGACCGTGTTCGTGGAGGCGCAGGCGCTCGGTTACAGCGGTTGTGAGCTGCAGCCGGACATCAACAACGACCCGAGCGCCCTCAGCCGCTTCGAGACGATCCGCGCCCACGGGGCCATGGCGATGGGCCTGATCACCGCGCTCAGCGAGGCGGAGAAACGCCAGCACACGCCCAAGGTGGCCATCGTCGCCACGCCTGCGGCCTACCGCGCCTCGAGCGGGGCGCAGATCGATGCCGAGCGCATCGATCTGAACGTGCGCGCCCTCAGCATGGGCAAGCTGCACCACGCCATGATGGGCACCGCCGCGGTGGCGATCGCTGCGGCGGCCGCCATCCCCGGTACGCTGGTCAACCTCGCGGCGGGCGGTGGCGAGCGCGACCGCGTGGTGTTCGGCCATCCCTCGGGCACCTTGGCGGTCGGGGCTGAGGTGCGCAGCGACGATGCGGGCCGTTGGCAGGTACACCGCGTGCGCATGTCGCGAAGTGCCCGGGTGTTGATGGAAGGGGCGATCCGCGTGCCAGGCTAGTGGTGTCGGCCGCGACCCTCCGGTGGCTCCACGTATCTTGCCTGAATGGCCCCATCGCAACATCAGCCCCCAGTTCTGTACGAGAACCTCATATGCACCTCATCCGGTTCACCGCCCTCCTCGCCTTCTCGTCCGCCCTCGTCGCCTGCAGCGGCGACCTTCCCATCCCACCGGAGACGGCTTGCCACGCGGGCGGCTACCGCCTTGAGGACGGCAGCGTCATGGGCCTCATCCCCCGCGATCCCGGTGACCTTCGCTACCAGTTCGTCAGCGGCATCACGGGCACGGTGCTCGAGGGTGAAGACGGTGAGTGGCGGGGTTCGAGCGCTGGGGAAGCGGTCAGCATCACCCTGGGCGCATGCGACGAGCCCGCCATCGCGTTCTCCCAGGGTGGCGTCACGCGCACGGGGGAGAGGATTCCCTACACGGTCACCGAGACCGTGTTCGACGGCGTCGATGGCAAGCGCGCCGGCCGTCTCGTGCTGCCGGCCGACGCGCCCACTCGGGCGATCGTCGTGTCCGTGCACGGCTCGGAGCGCTGGTCGGGCCGGGTGAGCGGACGCCTGCAGTCGATCATGCCCGCCTTCGGCATCGGCGTATTCGCCTACGATAAGCGCGGCACCGGCGCCTCGGCGGGCAAGTACACCCAAGACTTCGACATCCTCGCTGGCGACGCCCTACGCGCCCGGCGCGAGGCCAGGCGCCTCTTCGGCGAGGACATCCCCATCGGCTACCTCGGCGGCAGTCAGGGCGGTTGGGTGGCGCCCTTCGCCGCCTCCAAGGACGGCGCCGCGTTCGTCATCGCCGCCTACGGCATGGCCGTGGGACCGCTCGCCGAAGATCGCGAAGAGGTCTTTCTCGACCTGCGCGAGGCGGGCTACGGCGACAACGTGATCGCCCAGGCCCGCGAGATCACCGACGCCACCGGCCGGGTCATCGCCTCGCGCTTCAAGGAGGGCTTCGACGAGCTGAGCGCCGTGCGCAAGAAGTTTGGCGACGAGCCCTGGTATGAGGTGATCGAGGGCGAGTTCACCGGCCAGTTCCTGAGCACACCTAACATCGGCCTTCGCTTGGTCGGCCCCTGGCTCGACGTCGGCACCTCCTGGGACTACGCCCCGCGGCCCGTGATCGAATCCCTCACGATGCCCCAGCTATGGATCCTCGCGGGCAAGGACCGCGTGGCGCCGAGTGAAACCACCCTCGAGATCCTGATCGACGTGCAGGAAAGTCGCCCCGAACTGGACGTCGTGGTGTTCCCGAACACGGACCACGGCATCGTGGAGTTCACTCAGGCCGCGGACGGCACGCGCAAGGTGACCCGCAAGGCCGAGGGGTACTACGCCTTGATCCGCGACTTCATCCTGACCGGGGATCCGGTGGTTGGCGTGGATGGCATCCCCGTCTACCGCTCACCCGCGCGCGCCCCGTAGAATTAGCTAGTAGTTGCCTAGCTGGCAGCGTCCAGGAACCGAGCAGCACGCTGCCTGAGTTCATCCGGCACCGTGACGGCTTTGCGAGCCTTCAGATCGAAGTAGACTGAGATACTCTCCAGGCTCGCCGCGAGGTTGTTGCGGGTCAGGTTGTGCATGTCGTAGAGAACGGTGACGGACTTGCCGCCGATCTTCTCGAGTCGACCGCGCACTTCGAGCAAATCGCCGCTTCCAACCTCGTCCTTGTACTCAATGGTGTGCTTGACATCGGCCCACCCCACTCCAGCATCGCCAGCGGCCCAACCGAACACCTCGTGCAACAGGTGGTAGGACGCATCATCGAACATCGCCACGTAGTGGCGGGTTGTCATGTGCCCCATGACGTCGCACTGCCACGGATGCGCAACGCCTCGGTACGCCACCATCATTCGGGCCCCCTCATCAAGGCGGGTACCTCCTGCTTTTGCACGCTCAAGGTCTCACGCGCTTCTGCAGGGGTCTGCAAGGTTGCCCCCATATTCTCCAGAATCGTCCTTGCTCGTTCCACGAGCTGCGCATTGGAGGCGAGTTTTCCCCGTTCCAGATAGAGATTGTCTTCCAGGCCCACGCGCACATGGCCACCTAGCAAGGCCGCTTGGGCCACCATTGGCATCTCCAAGGCCCCTAGCGCAAACCCCGCCCAGTTTGCATCCTTGGGCAAGTTGTCGACCATGGTCATGAAATTGCGCGGCGTCGCCTCCGCGGCCCAACGCACGCCCATACAAACCTGGAACAGCGGTGGGGAATCCAGCAGGCCATCGCGCATCATCTGCGTGGCAAAGGAGATATGTCCGAGGTCGAACACTTCGAGTTCCGGCTTGACGCCAATCTCCTGCAGGCGCCTGGCCCCAAGCTCCAGCATGTCCGGCGACGAGATGTAGACGTAGTTGCCGCCCGGGTAGTTGAAGGATCCACAATCCAGGGAGCAGATCTCCGGCAGCAGCGCTTCCACGTGTTGCATACGTTCGAGCTGACCGACCATGTCGGTCTGCGCGGCGAGCGCGAGCGGATCCTCGTCGGGCCCCAGGTAGAGATCGCCTCCCATACCGGTGGTCAGATTGATGACGACGTCCTGGCTCGCAGCTCGAATGCGCTCGACGACTTCGTGATAGAGCGTGGGATCGCGGCTTGGAGCTCCCGTCTGCGGATCACGGACGTGAATGTGAACTACCGCAGCGCCAGCCTGGGCCGCTTCTATCGAAGCATCCGCGATTTGCTTTGGCGTGATAGGAACCAGGTGCGACTTCCCCACCGTGTCGCCAGATCCGGTCACGGCGCAGGTAATGATGATGCTTCGATTCATTGGATACTTTTCGAGACCGTCCACGACTTGCCACTTCAGGGTGCTGCAGTGCGGCCAGCGACTGCGATCGTCAGCGCCCCCAACACATAAGCATAACGGTCTGAGCCCATTCTCCCTTCGGTCTTGGCCGGGACTATCGGCCTGACAGGGTGCCCACGTCCAATCTCGCAGCAAACTCCATTAGAGGTTGCTCTAGATATGCCGTATGGAAGCGGCAAGTTGGGCACTGCATACCCCACCCATCCGAGGACCGGGTAAAGGAGTCGACGCTTCGCGTTTTGAGATGTCCCCGGGGGGTGTGTTGCCTACGTCACCACGTTCGCGGGCGTATTCGATCGGCGTGGGTGGGGTCGAGGACGAAGCTACGCCTGGGATCTTCCAAGTACTGGTCGCGCAGTGCCTCCCGGGTAGTGTCGCTGATGATCGCCACGGGCAAGGGTGCATGGCCGGCGAACTGCGCCGCCATCGATGCCGCCAGCGGTACGGGGTCGGGTTCCGAGAGAAGGACCGCGAGGGGCGCGCATCCCCTTGCGATGAGTTCGAGCAAGGCACCGGGCCCCGCCGTACTGCCCTTCGTTCGCTCCGTGACCAGCAGGACGCCGGCCAGGGAGCAGCCCTGCTGTGGATGGCCGACCTCCGTCACCACGCCTGTCAGCGAATCGACACCGCCCCATAGACTGACCGGCGCATCGAGCACCAGCAAGGGCGCCTCGGCGACGCCCTCCAGCAGGAATTCCACTCGGTGGGGAGCGTCAAACATCCCAGTACGCATCCACGATGTATCGACCACCTACCGCTGCCTCGACACACTCATCAAGGGTGGCAACGACTGGTGTACAAGGCAGCCCCGCTGCTGCATAGGCCGCCCACTTCACCGAGTTGGTCAGCACATGCCCGATCGTGCGGTTGAGAAGTCGGCCATAGTAGGTACAGGTGTCGCGCACCAGGGTGACGCCCCGGGACTTGAGCTGTCCCACGACGGGGCGTAGGCGGGGGTCCCCGTAGACCTCTCGTCCGACGGACACGATCAGCGGGAGACGGACGGAGTCGCTGTACCGATTGAGCTTTACGGCGATCTCGGTCACTTCGTCGCGACCGATATGTGGCGCCCCGATACAAACGGCCACCGGCTTCACATCGCTCGAGGAGCGCCACTGCTCGGCGACCCGTGCCAGGTGCTCGTCATCCAAGCGCACGACTTCGCAACGATCCAGCGTCGCCTCCACACCGTGCGCTTCTGGTGTACTCCCTCGTACGTGCAACATGGCTAGGGAACCCGACACACCCGCCGCCGCACAGAGCCCCTGCAGCGCCGGGTGATCGAGTCCGACAGGTACCCCCTTCAGGAAGCTCGTGCGCGCACCGGCTGCCGCTCCCAAGGCAAAGCCCACGAACTGAAGACCGACGCGGTCATCGAACCAACGCCGAGACAGCTGTCCGGCATCGACGATCAGCTCCGGCTGCCGCCCCTCGTCCATCATGACCCCGGCGTACGGCGCTCGT
The DNA here is from genome assembly GCA_039815145.1 of Pseudomonadota bacterium. Lineage (NCBI taxonomy): Bacteria > Pseudomonadati > Pseudomonadota > Pseudomonadota bacterium. The sequence goes on along the minus strand of JBCBZW010000060.1, from coordinate 16,721 downwards.
CCGCTCAAGGCGCACGCAAGATCCAGGTACTGCGGGCACTTCAGACTGCGCGCTCCGATGACGGAATTGGCAAACAGCACCGCGTTTGACTCTGCCCAGGCGACGTTCTCACCGAAGCTTGGCGCGTCGTTCAAGAAGTACGGAGCACACGTCAGCGTGGTCCGACAACCCAGCTTTGAGAGCGACTGCACGACTGCCCAAGCCTGGTCGCGCTCACTGCCGGCATAGCACCGCGCAGCCTCCACGGTCAGGTCAGCCGAACTTGCATTGAGGGTAGTGGGCACGCGCACCTGAGCGCCGTGCGCCACGAGCTCGCGCAGGAACGCCAGATTCGCTGGACCCGAATGATAGGCACCGACCAGGTGTGCCCGGCTGATGGAGACCAACCGCGATGCACCCAGAGCCTGCGCAACTTTCAGCAACAGTCGCATCGCCCATTGCGCTGTATGGCCCCGTGACCCGTCGAGGTCTGCCGTGTCGTCGTTCGACAGGCTAACGCGGGTGTGCGTCGGCGACGGGCGCGTCATTGGCCTTGAGTGATCTGGCCAGGTTCACGCACATCAGCACGGCCACCAGCAGGAGCGGCAACGAGGCGACCAGTACGGCGGACATCACCACCCGAACCCCTCCCTCGACGGCCATGAGGGCAACCGGCAGCAAACCCAGCACCAGCGCCCAAAACAGGCGATGCCAGCGCGCGGGATCCTCGCCAACCCTCAGCTGCTGTGACGCGGCGGACGCGAGCGCGTAAGCCGCCGAATTGTAGGTGGTGGCGATGAAGATGATGCTGATGAGCGCGAACACGGTCTGCGCCAGCGCACCGAACGGCAGCGCTCCTATCACGCTGGCGATCGCCTGCGCCGGGTCCACCGCCGCCATGATCTCGCGCACCGCAACGATACCGTTCAGGTCGAGATACAGCGCGTAGTTCCCGGCGATGATGTAGAACACCCAGGCACCCAGGCTACCGAACAACGCCATCGACAGGATGAGCTGCTTCAAGGTTCGGCCGCGGGAGATCCTGGTCACGAAAATGCCAACGAACGGGCCAAAGGCGATCCACCAGGCCCAATAGAAAATCGTCCAGTCCTCCACGAACCCGGTGCGCGCTACGGGGTCGGTCCAGGTCAGCATGCTGATCATGTTCTGCAGCATGAAGCCGATGCTCTGGGTGCCCATCCTGAGAATGAACAGCGTTGGTCCCACCAGCAGGATGAACGCGAGAAACAGCAGCGCGGCGATCACATTGAGGTCAGCCAGGCGCTGAATGCCCTTCTCCAGGCCGACGTACACGGTGAACGCGAACAACGCGACGCAGACGGCGACGACGGAGACATCCAGCGCGAAGGAGCGCTCGAGCTGAAACGCATCCGCCAAACTCGCCGAGATCATCGGCACGGCAAGCCCCATCGAGGTGCCCGCACCGGCGATCAGGGCCAACATGAAGATACCGTCGAGCAGCCTGGCAAGCAGCGAGGACTCCCCCTTCTCGCCCAGGAAGGTGTGACAACTCGTACTCAAGCGCAGGTAGGGCACTTTCTGCACGTAGTAGGCGTAGGAGATGGCCACCGTGGGCAGGGCGTAGATCGTCCATGCGATCAGGCCCCAGTGGAACAGGCCGTAGGACGTTGCCCAGTTCCTGGCTTCGCTACTCCCTGGTGCCGCGCCGAAGGGGGGATTGTCGAGATAGAAGGCCCACTCGATCGTCGCCCAGTAGACCAGGCCGGCACCCACGCCGGCGCAAAACAGCATGGACACCCACCCGAAGGTGGAAAACTGTGGTCGTTCGCCGGGTTCGCCCAGGCGAATCTCCCCGTAGCGCCCGAGGGCGACCCACGCGAGGAACCCCACGATACCGATCACCACCCATTGGTATAGCAAACCGAACTGATGAGCGATCCAGTCGTACAGCCCGCTGATCCGGACCCCGGCCGCCTCGGGCCAAATCAGAATCGGCACGCACACGAACATCACGACCACGAACGCGGTCAGGAAGATGATCGGATCGATCTTCGCTCTCTTCATGGATGCACTCTACTGAGAACTCTCGATGAGATCACACAGCTCAGTCCACTCCCCGCTGGAGAGTTCGATATCACCACCGAGTTGCAGTATGTTCTGTGTGTCTGACGCGTATGGAGGCCATCGCGCAAGCGCTGGGCCGTTGGGGTCTCCCCGCGTTGCGAAGTTCGCCCAATAGGACTGCATCGCCATCGTCAGGCGGTCGTCGACCGAATCCCCCGGCAACCAGGAATCCGCCGTATCGAACACGTAGGGAATCTCGGCGCCGTGGTAGGCGAGCAAGGCATCGCCGCCGGGCCGTACGCGGGTGAACAGATAGACGTAGGGCGTTACCCCGAGCGACTCCATACGATTCGCTACTTCGCGGGCCGGGCACCAGAATTCGGCAGCGCTGATCAGCCGGTTCGCACGCATCTCCACGCTGTCGTACCGTTGCTCGAGCAGCTGCGCGACCTTGCGCTGGGCCCGCGGGGCATGCTGCTGGAGGGCGTCATGCCATGAGGACTCGACGTCCTCGGGCAGGTACATCAACCACTCATCGTGATTCGCGCCCACCATCAGCGGTATCCCCGCCACTTCGGCATCCGCTACTAAATTCACGCCATCGGCAATCGGCCCGAAATAGTAGCTCTTCAATTCGGCTGCACGCTTCTGGACCATCTGCTCCCAAGGGAGGGCCCGCATCGCTTCGACGTTCGGCGCCCGCAGGCTCTCGAAGAACTGCTCGCCCACCTTGAGTGCTTCGCTGTAGTCAATACGGTCATAGGGTGCCAGCGCGCCACTTTGGATAATCGCCCTGTGGAACAGCCCCAGTGCTGACGGCATGCGCATCAAGGCCGAGATGTTGCCGCCACCCGCCGACTCACCGAACACGGTGACCTGTGTCGGATCGCCGCCGAACGCCGCAATGTTGTCTTGCACCCAGCGAAGAGCGGCAACCTGATCCGCCAACCCGTAGTAGCCCGAAACGCGTTGAGGATCTTCCTGCTCCAACGCCGGGTGGGCCATAAACCCAAGGGGACCTAAGCGATAGTTGATGCTCACCACCACCAGATCGCGGGCGGACGCCAGCGCCCCACCACGGTAGTTCGGCTCGTGAGCGTAGCCGTTGACGTTGGAGCCGCCGTGGATCCAGACCATCACGGCTCGCGGCGTATCCCCGGCGGTGGTCGGTGTCCACACGTTGAGGTAGAGGCAGTCTTCTGAAACCTTCGTGAGTGGCGGTATGACCCGTCGATCCGCTCCTAGGCCGGCTGCAACGTCGCGATACCAGTCTGCGTTGCCCTGATCCTGGGGACACGCGGCGCCGAACTCCTCCGCGTCTTGTACACCCTTCCGTGCGCGGTGTGGCTGTGGCGACTTCCATCGCAGCGCTCCCACGGGAGGCGCGGCGAAGGGGATTCCGCGAAAGGCGCGCACGCCAGACGGCAGCCTGGTGCCAAGGAGTCGCTCACCGCCCGCGCTGACGAGCAGTGATTCATCGGAAGACGCGACCTGCCCGCCCTCGGTGCACCCCAGAGCGATACCCAGGGCGGCAACGATCAGCCCGCCGAGGGCTACGGGGAGTCCCCTCCTCTTCCGCGCACCGGAGCTATTCCAGAGAGACGACAACACCACCTCGAAAGCCGCCCTCCTCGATCAATCGATGGCTTGTCGCGATTGCGTCGAGCGGCAGCTCATGGGCGATCCTGTGCACGAGCCTATCCTCCGTGAGCGCCAGCGTGATGTCGGTGATTGCCTGCTGCTTGGCGGATTCCAGCATCGCGTAAACGATCACGATCTGAATGTTCAGATCCATGTAGAGCATGCGAAAGAACGGAAGCTTCGGTTCGGCCACCTGCACGGAGGAGTAGGTCGCGATAACACCGCTGGTACGTATGCAGTCCAACACCTGTTCGAGGTTCGCACCGAACTCGACGTCGACGACACGATCGACAGGCTCACCGCCGTTGGCGGCGAGCACCGCATTGGCCCAATCGGGTTCGCGATGGTTGACCACTGCATCGGCACCCACTTCCCGGCAGGCGGCCTCGTCCAGGGGAGAGCTCGCCGTGGCGATCACCCGCGCACCCCCAAGCTTGGCCCATTGGATCGCATAATGGCCGACGCGACCGGCGCCGCCGGTCACGAGGATGGTTGCCCCCGCGACATCGCCATCGGCGTAGACGCAGCGATGCGCCGTCATGCAGGGAATCCCCATGCAGGCACCCACAGCGAAGGAGGCTGTCTCGGGCAGCGTTACGGCACGCGATTGATCGAGTGCCACATACTCCGCTGCCGTGCCGAAGCGGCGTGCGAACTGGGCCTGATACACCCACACCCTCTCACCGATTCGGGTCTGCGGCACGTCCTCGCCGACAGCCTCGACCACACCTGCTCCGTCGCTGTGGGGAATCACCAGCCCACCGTCGAGCAGGTTAGGGAAGGACCCAGCTCGCTTCTTCACATCCGACGGGTTAACACCACTGGTGCTCAGCCTCACCAACACCTCACCGGTGCCGGGGACGGGCACCGGCTGCTCGCCAACGACGAGGGCATCTTGTGCAGCCCCAAAGCGTTCGAACCATGCCGCTCTCATCACTGCCTCTATCCTGTCACGGGTTAGTCCAACCAGTTGGAAAGCGACTCGGTGTGTCCGTCGACGCCGATCGCTTGGCCGGATACCTTCGCCCCCTGGGGCGAGGTCAGAAAGTACACCAGCTCCGCCACGTCCTCGGCCTCGACGAAGCAGCGTAGCGATGACTGGCGCTCATAGGTCTTGCGAATGGCCTCCGGGGCAATTCCGCGGGCGCGCGCATCACGCTCGATCACGCCGTCGATGCGAGGGCCGGCGACACTGCCGGGGCAAATCGCATTGACCCGAATCCCCTCGGGACCAAGTTCCATGGCCAACGTCTTGGTCATCCCGATCAACGCCCACTTGGATGCCGCGTAGGGCAGGCGCAGGGGAAAGCCAAAGAGCCCCGCGTTCGACGAGATGTTCACGATCGACCCGTGGCCACTGCCGCGCAGCATGGGAATCGCACGGCGCAGGCAATAGAACTGTCCGCTCAGGCTCACCGAGATCGCGCGATCCCAGTCCTCTGTCCCAATCGCTTCGGCCGGCGCCGTAGGCCCGGCGATACCCGCATTGTTCACGAGTACGTCCAGGCCACCGTGCGTTTGCTCGAGTTCCGTGAATACTCGATCGACGTCAGCCACCGACGACACATCACCCACGGATCCGGTGATACCGCTGCCCCCCTTCGACAGCTCCGCGATGGCCTCCTGGTTCACGTCACATACATGTACTCGGTGGCCACTGTCGACGAATCGCTGCGCGGTAACGCGGCCAATTCCATCGGCCCCACCGGTGATCAGGACTTTGAGTGCATGGTTCATCGACCAGTGCCGCCTATTCGAAGCGCATGCTCAGCCTCATGCCCACCGAAAAGGGGCGATTGGCCACGACACGGTTGTCTCCGCCGCGCGCAAACAGCGTCAGTTGGGCATTCTCGTCCGTCACATTGTTGACGTACACGTCGAGGTTGGTGTTGCCGAACCGAACCCCACCCGACAGATTGAGTAGCCCATAGCTGTCCTGCTGCAGCCGATCATTGACGAACAGGTCGTTCTGCGAGCTGTCTGTCCAGTTCCAGGCTGCCTGGAAATAGGCATCGCGACCGGCTAGGGAGAAAGTATGTCGTGAGACCAGCGTGTACTTCAGGTCCGGGGTGAACGGAAGATCCGTACCTTCCGGCGCGGCCGGCGTCGTGTCGGTGGTGCCGACGAAGAAGTCCTCCGACAGCTCCGCCTCGTTGTAGGAGAAACCACCGGAGAGGGTCCATCCCTCGGTGACCAGCACCTCGAAATCGCCCTCGATGCCAATGATATCGGCACCACCGGTGTTGGCGGTGAGGCCGAGGAACGATCCGAAGCTCTCCACATCGAACCGGGTGAGCTGCAGGTCCTCCCAGTCCATGACGTACGCAGCCCCGTTGAAGCGGGCTCTGCCATTGGCGAAGGTCGTCTTCCAGCCCACCTCATAGTTCTTCAAGAAGTCCGGCTGGTAGATCTGCGGTATCACGGGACTCGGCTCACGGTTGACGCCTCCCGGGCGAAAGCCCTCCGAGTACGTGGCATAGAGTAGGACGTCGTCACTGAACTGATAGCTCGCATTGACCTTGGTGGTGAAGTCGTCGATCTTGGCGCCGAGCCCCCCACCGCAATCGGCACTGGTCGGTGTACCGTTGCCGATGCGATTGCCATCCGCCGGATCGAAACAGCTGAAGCGCGAGCCGACGAACCCCGTAAGGTCATCGTCGGTTTCGAACCAACGCAGGCCCACCGTGGCCGACAGCTTCTCGGTCAGGTCGACGGTCACCTCACCGAATAGGGCGATTTCCGAGAAGTCACGCTGTTGGTTGGTGGCAAAGTAGAGATCCTCGCGACCGTTGATGTTGCGATCCAGGGGAATGTCGTTGCCATCCGGGATGGTCGGGATGATCCACTGATTGAAGTAGTCGTGCTGGTCATTGTTGTAGAACAGGCCGGATACCCAGCGCACTCTCCCATCCCCCTTGGACTGCAGCCTCACCTCGATGGAAGAGCGCTTGAAGGTGCTGTCGTTCTCGTACTGGATGCGGGGATCGGTGCAGTTGTTGAAGTCGTAGTACACGCAGGTGTAGTAGTACTCGATGTAATCCGAGTACTCCGAGTACTGGGAGTAATCGATGTCGTAGTCGACCTCACGATCGAGGTAGGAGCCGGCGAAGGTGACATCCGCAAAGCCCAAATCACCGTTGATCGTCAACCCCAGCTGAGTCCAGGTGTCCTCGTAGCTGTCCTGGAAGAACCGCTCTACCCGGCCCTGCCCTGGACCGTCCGGACCGGGCTGATCGGCGAAGACACCATCCGATTCCTGCATCTGCGCGATGACGCTGGCGGTTGCGGTCCAGCTGTCGTTCAGATCGATGCCGAGCGCCGCCCGGGCGCCCGTATTGGTCAGGGAGTTGTAGTCCTCCTCAACCGTGTTCTGGTCTGGATTGGCATTGCCGCTATTGGACACCGTGATGCCGCTGCGGGACAAGGTGAGCGTCGAGGGGACCACGTCGATCCAGCCACCGTCCTCCACCCGCCAGCCGACCAGGCGAATCGCCGCGTTCTCTGAGATGGGCACATTGGCGAACCCTTCCACCGAGTACCCTGCCTCGCCGCCCCTTACGGTGTTGCCGCCAACATCCACGCCCGCGGAGAAGGCGGTGGGATCGGGGTTGTTGGTGATGATGCGCAGTGCCCCGGCCTGGGAGTTGGCGCCGTACAAGGTGCCCTGGGGCCCGGCAAGGGTCTCGATACGGGAGATGTCGTAGATGTGGACGTCTAGGTTTCGACCGATGGCCGTGACGGGTTGATCGTCGAGGTACAGAGCCACACTCGGTGTGGTGCCGGAGAAGTTGCCATCGCCACCATCGGAGACGCCACGCATGTAGATCTGCGCCTGGCCAGGTCCGAACTGCTGGGCGGATACGGTGGGCAGGAACTGGAAGTAATCGGCGAAGCCCGTGATGTTCAGCTCATCGAGCTTCTGCTCGCCGAGGACGTTCACGCTGACCGGCACGTCCTGCAGGTTCTGCGTACGCTTCTGCGCTGTGACCACCACCTCTTCCAGGGAAAGTTCCTGGGCCAACGCTGCGCCGGTGCTCGCAAACAGCACGCCGGTGGCCAGCCCCGCAGGGATCACTCGCCGTCGCAAAGCCCGTCGCACACCCACGGCGAGTGCGTTGTGGCGCGTGTAGTGGGTTGCCCCGCTATGGAACTTCTTCATGACTGCCCCCCCGGACCGCGAGAAGTGTCGGCGCCGGCCGCGCCGATTCATCGCGCCACGCTATCTCAACGGCGAGGGGGCAAGCAAAGGAGATTAACTCACAGGCCCTTGAGAAAAACTCAACTCGCGAGCGAGCCCAAAGGCTCCCTCAGGGGGGAAAGGTGGCTTGCGTAGTGTCGCCATTGCTCGACGGCACCGGAGTAGATCGGCTGGCGAACTTGCTCGGAACTGGCCGTACGAACGGCGCGCTCGTTGCGGTAGAACTCGATGCAGGAGGGTTCGAAGGGAAGGCCGCAGTAGTCGAGCATGCGTCTCACCGCACCTTCCGTATCCGCGACCATCTCCTCGTAGTTGATACGCAGCACCCGTCCCGGCAGCACCTGATCCCAGTGGTCCATGAAGCTCGCGTAGTCACGATAGTAGCGACCGATCTCCTCGAGGCTGTAGCTGAAGTTCTGACCACTGGCGAACAGCTGCTTGTAGCCGCTGAAGCAGCACGCCATGGAATAGCGCCGCGCATCGATGATCCGCGCATTGGGCAGGATCAGGTGAATGAGCCCGATATGGGCGAAATTGTTCGGCATCTTGTCGATGAAATGAGGCGCCCCGGACCGGTGTATCTGCGTTCGCTCGAGATACTCAGCGCCCAGTGCTGCCAACTGATCGGCGCCAAACTGCGCTAGCACCGCCGGATACTGCGACTTGTCGGATCGCTTGTTCTTTCGGCTCAGGCGACGGGCGATGGAAATGATGTCGGGCAACTCCATCGTGCCCTCGACCCTGCTATGGCTGGCGAGGATCTGCTCCAGCAAGGTCGATCCGGCGCGCGGTAACCCAACGATGAAGATAGGTGCAACGGACGGATCCCCGCACGATGCCATCTGCGCGAGGAACTCCCGGCTGAAGAACGCCTTGTGCTGCTCCAGGTTGCGGGCGTGTTCGTCTGCGTCCCAGCGCACCGTCTTGCGCCGGGCCGCATTGCCCCGCGCGTAGTAGTGGAAGGACTCGTCGTATTCGCCGCGATCCTCCAGTGCCTTCCCCAAAGCGAAGGCCAGGTGGTACAGATCGTCGGCAGACCCCGCAGCGTTGTCGATCTCCTGGCGCATTCGCGCAATCTGTCCATCATCGAATTTGAAGGTCTTGAGATTGGCCAGGCTCCAGTACGCCTCCCCCAGACCGGGGGAAAGCTGCACCGCCCTCCCGTAGGCGTCGATCGCTTCTGCCTGGCGCCCTACGGTCTTCAGTGCATGGCCCATGCTCATGCGCGTTCGCGGCTGATCGGGGTAGCGCTCCAGCACTTGCTCGTAGATCGCGATTGCCCTACTCGCTTCGCCTATCCGGGCGAGGATCGAGGCCTTCAACAGCAGATGCGAGGGCCTGTTGGGTTCTGCGGCGATCACCGTATCGATCTCGGCAAGCGCTTCCCGGTAGCGAAACATCTTGAACAGAAGGTGCGCGAAGTTACTCCGTGCGAAGTGGAAATCCGGCGCGAGTTGGAGACAGCGGTGGAGCAGCTTGGCGGCATCATCGTGGCGTCCGATCCGTATCGCCACATCTGCGAGCATGCGGATCGCCGACACATTGGTGGGGTGTCTCTTCAGGTATTCCCGGCAAAGCCCCTCCGCAATTCCCAGCTGACCCGAGAACAAGGCATTGCCGGCCTTCACCAATGCGGTGTCCTGCACTGAGCATCGGACATGCTCTTGGTAGGCTTCGTTGCTGCCCGTGTCATCCCCGCGTTCAGCGAGCAGGTCACCCAACGCCTTCCACGCGCCCGCCAGATCCCGTTGCAGGGAAACCGCCGTGCGTAGGGCAGCTTCAGCCTCGGACCAACGGCCTGCGCCGATCAGGCTCAAGCCGAGCTCCGCTTGCGCGGGGGCGAACTGCGGGTGCTCGCAGGTCAGGGATGACAAAGCGTCGATGGCGGGCGCGAACTGGCCTGTCCGGCGATCGCACATGGCGAGCAGCAAGCGGGCGTGCTTCTCCCCCGGCACGACCTTGAGCACTTCTCGCGCCTGCTCCTGTGCCGCTTCAGGATTCTCTTGAAGCTGGGCAAACGCATGGCGCATTGCGGTAGCTGCGTCGCCGGTGCGGGCGCCTGGCGGATTGGAGGCGGTACTCATTACCGCAGTGAGTTTGACATGGCCGAATTCCGAACCGCAATCTATGGAGGCCTATCGGAATTGAATTATTCTCACCGCACATGCGCTCCAGAGTTCCCTCCCTGAATGCACTTCGCACCTTCGAGGCTGCAGCCAGGAATGGCAGTTTCAAAGCGGCAGCAGGCGAATTGTGCGTCTCCCACTCGGCGGTGAGCCATCAGATCAAGCTGCTCGAACGAGATTTGGGTATTGAACTTTTCTTACGTAAATCTGGATCCGTAGAACTCACTCGCCTCGGGCGCACTTACTACCCCATCCTGCGCGACGCCTTTGATCGGATCGCCGAGGGAACCGAGCTTCTCGTGAATTCAAAGGTGCATTCGACGTTGACCTTACAGGTCTACTCCACCTTTGCGATCCGCTGGCTGATACCGCGGATATCGGATCTGAACGAGAAGCATCCGGAACTCAAGCTACGGCTGCATACGTCCCAATCCGATGTTGATTTCGAACATGAGGACGTCGATCTCTGCGTCATGATCGGCCATCGTTCGCGACCCAGCCTGCGCTACAACTACCTCTTCTCATCCTGCATCTTTCCGGTATGCAGCGAAGCTGTACTCGAGTCCTTTGCCCTCGCCGATGATCCAAGAAACCTAGCGAATGCCCCCTTGCTGCAGGTCTATCCCTCCAGGCGAGACTGGTGGATCTGGCTCGAGGAAAACGGCATCGAAGGCGTCGATCCGGACGCTGGCCAGCAGTTCGACAGTTACGATCTGGCCATGAACGCCGCGATGCAAGGCATTGGGGTTGCCCTAGCCATGGAGCCGTTCGTCAACAGAGACCTGAAGGCTAACCTCCTCCAGGAACCCTACCCGCAGATGCGCGTCTACACGCCGAACGACTGGTACCTCGTCTGTCGCGACGAGAAATCCGATCACCCTGACGTGGTGCTCTTTCGCCGCTGGCTCGTCGACCAGGTGGCAAGCGATGCCTCGATACACATCAGGCAACACCGCGGGGCGCAGCTCACCTGAGAGCAGTGCATGCAAGGCAACACGCCTAGCAAGGCATGGAGCGCTATTGGACGGACTGCTGGTCGAAGAAGTCCATGATCAAGGGCCACGTTTGGTTGAGCCTGTAGGTGTGACCCATGCCTAAGCGGCAGTCGAGCACACGGGGCCAGCCAGTATCGTCGGTGCAGTAGGTGCGGCAATCGGTCTGCGGGCGACCGTCATCGAAGGGCATAGCATCTGCCGTCACGCTGCAGCCGTGGGCCTGGGCCCACACCCGGGTGATCGCGGTCGCGCTAGCGTAGTAGAAGACGTCACCGTCGGAGGTGATCGTGTAGTACGGGTTGCGCCAGCGCCCCGGCGGCACGGTGGTGTCGCCTCGCCCGGTGATGAGGAGAACGGGCAGGTCGCCCGGCTTGCCTGGCCCATCGAGGTATGCCCTGTGCGGCAGCCCGATGATCGGTGCGATCGCCCGGTAGGTGGGCGCGCTGACGGGATCCTGGCCGAGGGACCAGGTGAACATACCGCCGTTCGAGCCACCGGCTGCAAATACGTTGTCGAAATCAACACACAGCTGCTCACCGAGGTACCCGACCAGTGCCGTTGCGAAGGCGACATCGTCCGTCTGGCAGTGGGTCCAGGCACAGGTGTTGACCGCTGTGTCGGCACAGGATGGGTAGTTGTAGTCGGGGGTGGCCAGGGGATTGCAGATGCCTGCGTTATCCCCAGGGATCTCCCGATTGCGTCTGTCGCCATCGAGGCCCGTGGTAGAGCCCGGAAACGACCAGGAGTTGAGGCTTCGATCCGGTTCGCCCGAACCGATGCCGCGGGGTGCCGCGAGAATATACCCGCGCGAGTCCGCTTCGGAGACTACGGTGTCATTGCTCAGGAACTCGTTTTCGTTGCCACCCCAGCCATGGAATATGGTGATGAGTTTGGTTGGATCGTCCGCATCGTAGCCTGCGGGCACATGGATGCGGACAGTGCGAGTAAGCCCGTCGTGAACCATCGTGAAGGTCCCACTCGTGAGTCCTTCGGCACCACAGCCGGGGCTTGGGGTCATGGCCGTCGCGGGGAGCGTCGCGAGGCCCAGGAAGGGCGTGAGGAACACAGCCCAGGATATCGAGTGCTTCATGTTGTTCTGCCCGAACGGATATCTCCGGCGCGAGTCTAGCGTCGGGCACTACGGCCGTTCAACCACCTTCGGCGACTCTGCAATGGACTTGCACCGCGGTATTTAGATCGACGAGAAGGTACCCCTATCGGACTCGGAGGTAACTCGTGATCGCATCTGTCGTGAGGTCGCGTGAAACGCGCGGGACCGTCGACTCGCCACGAATCGGTGTCGTCTTGGCCTCGCTCACCCTCGCCGCGAGCGCCTTGAGCATCTGCCTGTCACCCGCGTTCCCTGCGCGATGCTGGAATTGCCTTGGTCGCCTACGGCCGCGAGAACTGGCCGGCCCTTACCCCGCTGGAGAAACTTGTCGCGGAGGGAGGTGGTGACGGCACCGAGGGGTTTGTCCGGCTTGGCAACGCACCGCAGGACTACAGCGGCGTCAGTGTGGGATTCGGTGGCTTTAATGGCGATGGAGCAGGCGATGTGTTGGTGGGCGCACGGGGTGCCCGGCGCGCTGCGCAGGATGCAGCCGGCGAGGTGTACGTCTGGTTTGGAGAGAACGTGAACGGGACCGCAGCACGCCAGTAACCTCCTGCGGACCGTTCGCGGCCGCAGGGCCCCGACGCAACCCTTCCAACGATGCCTCTCGTTGCCTGGGCGCGTATGAGACGGCAATCCCAGGATTGCCGGCTCCTCGCTGCGTGTTCGAGACCTGATGGGTGAGTCTTCAGAGCTTGATCCGCTCCCGCATACCCGCAAACCACACCTCGTCACTCGCACTCGTCCTGGCTGCCAGCGCCTCGATCGCATCATCGCCGACCGGATAACGCATCTGCTCACTACCGTCGGTGACGCACTTCATGATCTCCTCAGCCACCAGCGCGGCCGGAGCAGCCTGCCCCAGGGCTTCACCAAACCCATCCCACAGGTTGTTCACGACGCCCTCGTACTCGGTCAGCGACTCGTCGGTGGTGAAGTCGAAGGAGCGCCCTGCGAAATCAGTTTCGATCGCCCCCGGTTCGATCACCTTCACCTTGATGCCGATGGGCGCGAGCTCGTACTGAAGACCCTCGGAGATGCCTTCGACTGCGAACTTCATGCCGTGGTACAGCGTGCCCGGGGAAACGCTATCTTGCCGCCCATGGACGAGACGTTGACGATGTGCCCAGATTGCTGCTGGCGCATATGGGGCAGCATCGCCTTGGTGGTTTCCAAGAGGCCAATCACGTTCGTGTCGAACTGGCGCCGGATGTTCTCCATTGGAAACGCTTCCAGCGGCCCGAAGGCCCCGTAGCCGGCGTTGTTCAGCAGCACGTCGATTCGGCCGAAGGCCTCAATGCCGACTGCGACGGCCTGGGCGATGGACGCCGGATCGGTGACGTCCAACCGCGTGACCAGCACGTTGTCCAGTTCGCCAAGCTCGGCGCCTTTTTCCGTCGTGCGCATGGTCGCGATCACATTCCAGCCCTGCTGCTGGAAGTATTCGGCAGTGGCCCGGCCGATACCCGTGGAGGCGCCGGTGATCAGAATCGTCTGTGCCATGGTGGTTTCCTCTGTTCGTGGGTAGTTGCGTGGAGAGAATTCTAGGGATCAACCCACCATCTCCGAACACCCAGAGCTACCGACCTATTGCACAATCCTGCCACCCGAGGTCATATCGATATCTGCAATGAGTCTTCACTGATACATTAGTGGCGCAATGCAGACAGCGACCCCCACCCTGATGACCGATAAGCTGGAAAAACTCGGTAGACTCATCGAGCAACACGTCTCGGATGACGGTCCGCTGGAGACCGGCCTCTCCCGACTGATGCTGTTCAAGGAGACCCGCCTGGAGGCTCGCTTCCCCTGGGTCTACGAGCCCGTGATGATGTTGGCCACTCAGGGGCAGAAGAACATCTACCTGGAGGGTCGCCGCTTCGGCTATGGCGCGGGGGAAATCCTCGTGCTCTTCATGCCCATGGCCGTCGAGTGCGAGGTGATAGAGGCCTCCGAGGCCTCGCCGCTGCTGGGCCTTGGTGTTCGCCTCGACCGGCACCGGCTGGGCAACCTGCTGATGACCATGGAGACCGCGGGCACGCCGCCGCCGCGTCCCGACGCCGAAACCGTATCCGGCATCTTCTCGGCACCAGCGAGCGAGCGGCTGGTCGATACCGCGACCCGCCTCGTGGCGTCCCTGGAGGACCCAGCCGAGGCTGCGGCACTGGGTGACAACATCATCGACGAGATCTACTTTCGTCTGCTCAAACACGAACAGGGCGGCACGCTGCGCTACCTGCTCGGCCAGCAGGGTCAGATCCAGCAGGTCTGCAAGGCCATCGAGCACCTGCAGAGCAACCTGCAGCGGCAGGTCTCCGTGGATGAGCTGGCCTCGGTGGCCAACATGAGTGCCTCGAGCTTCCACCGGAAGTTCCGCGACGTGATGCACGTCTCGCCGCTGCAGTACGCCAAGCTGATCCGCCTCAACAGGGCCCGCGATCTCATCATCGACGGGAAAGGCGCAGGAGAAGCGGCCTACGCGGTGGGCTACAACAGCCCGGCGCAGTTCAGCCGTGAGTGCAAACGGCAGTTCGGTACCACGCCGTCGGGTGTGCGCTGATGCGGCTGGAGGCTCCCCTGCATTCCTCGGTGCGTTGCCCGCTCCTCACAGCGGTAGCCACGTGGCATGAGGCCACCGACCACCGGTGCTATCAATTGCATTAACTCGCCATAGGACTTGCAGTCGATGCTACGCAGCATTGCCTGCAACCAATCATCTGGACTAGCTACCAGTGTCCTGAGTTAGAAGTTCGTTGAGTAAGCGCACGGGAGTTTTTCTTCCTGAGCGCGGCGCTAGGACGAGCGTGGCAGGCCCCACGGGAGGAGGAGCAACGTGGGCAGGCGCGAAAAGGCCCCGCGACACTCAACGAACTTCTGACTCCGGACACTAGAACCTCTCGCTCCCCGGCGGGCACTCACGAGGAGTTGTCGCGCCAAGGGAGCGGATGATGAGGTTCTTATGCTGGCTGCTCGTGCTCGTCGCCGGGCCCACCTGGGCGGTGGAAATCGAAGCGCTCTCCGTCGTACGCAAGGGGCGCACGTTCCAAACCAGTGCCGTATTCCTGGTGGATGTTCCGAGGGAACAGGTGATGCGCGCGGCGACCGACTTCGAGCGCATGGGCGACGTCAACCCAGCCGTCGTGGACACGACCGTGGCTCCCCTCGCCTCCGGCGAGACTCGCGTCACCACCACCCTCTACGACTGCGTGGCGCTCGTGTGTCGCACGGTCACTTTGGTGGAGGACGTGCGCCACCACGCCACCGGCCGCCTCTCCACCCGAGTCGTCCCTTCGGCGGGAGATTTCACCGGCGGTGGCGCCACCTGGCGCTTCGATGAAACCGCGCACGGCACGCGCGTGCACTACGAGGGCGAGATCCGACCCAGCTTCTGGGTACCCAGGCTCCTCGGCACCCGCGCCTTCAAACGCTCCCTGCGCCGCCAGGTGACCGCCACCGCAAAACACCTGGAAGCACTAAGTTACTGACCTCGCCGGAATTACACCGTTTCCTGAAGGGTCGCATAGTCGCCCGCCTGAATCCCACGTGCTAGGCTGATCCACGATCGGCGACGTTAGCCTCGAGGACGAGCGCTTCCATCTCGCCGCTCACAATCAAGAATCCATGGAGGGGACCATGTCACGACTCGCCACCGCACTCATCGGCGCGCTCACACTCCTACCGTTTTCCGCGTTCTCGACCACCGTGTGGGATGAGAGCGTGAGCGGCGATCTGTCCAGCGACCCGGATGCACCCACGCCGCTGTCCTTCAGCGTCGGCTCGAACATCATCACCGGCTCCGTCTCCGCCGGCGAAGGGGACACCCGTGATTTCATCACCTTCACCATCGCCGACGGCCAGGTGCTGACGGCGCTGCTGCAGCTCGAGTACGTCGACGGCGACACCGGTGGTCCGGGCAACCGCGGCTTCCACGCCATCAACGAAGGGGAGACCAGCTTCATCCCCGGTGGCGACACGTCGGATCTGTTTCTCGGCGGCGATCACCTCGATCCCCTGGACCCCGGCACGGACCTACTGGCGATCCTCGCCACTGCCCCGCTGGCGGGCGTCGGCTTCGACACGCCGCTGGGCCCCGGCACCTACAGCTATGTGGTGCAGCAGACGGGACCGCAGAACTCCGCGTATTCGCTGGACTTCCAGGTGGCGGCAGTGCCCCTGCCCGCTGGCGTGTGGCTGATCGCCTCCGCCCTCATGGGTCTCGTGGGCTTCCGCCGGCGCGGCTAGACCGCATGCCGGTGACACGGACTCGGGCGCGCTAGCCCGAGTCCGCTATGCCAGGCGGATGTCCACCTGGCAACCGTAGTAACACGCCCCGCCGATCCCCGGCTCTCGCAGATCCTCGCGCAATGCATTCACTGGGTTGCCTGTCGGCGAGACTCCAAGCCAAGCGCCCTTGGGCACGAACAGAGTGCCCTGTCTGACGTTGTCGGTTACGCGGGCGGTGAGGAGATGCGAGCACTCATCGAGCGGGCGATCCTTCCGGTCGGTGAAGGCGCGGTGCACGACGGACGGAAGCAAGCCCTGCGAGGGTGCCGGTACGCGACCCGTTGCTCGTGAGGTCACTGCGACTTCAAGATGGTGCCCGGGCCGGGAACGATCTCGAACTC
>JBCBZW010000059.1 GCA_039815145.1 Pseudomonadota bacterium | reverse complement strand
GAGCCCCGCGCCTGATCTCGCGCCGCTGGTAGCCAAGGCCGAGGGATTGCTGCGCGAGGCGCTCGGCGACCTACTCGCCGCACGTGAGCGCGAGGGTGAACGAATTCGTGAACTGCTGGAGGAGCGGGCCGCTGCCATCGGCGAGCAGGCCGCGGCCGTGCGCGAGCAGGCGCCCGCCGTGCGCGAAGCCCTGCGCGCGCGCTTGGCGCGCCGCCTGTCGAGCTTGAACGTGGAATTTGACGAGGGACGACTCGAGCAGGAGCTGGCCCTCGGCCTGACACGGATCGACGTGGACGAGGAACTCGATCGCCTGCATGGCCACCTCGACGATTTGCGCCACGTGCTTGCGCAGGGCGGCCCCGTGGGGCGGCGCCTCGACTTTTTGATGCAGGAGTTCAACCGCGAGGCCAACACGCTCGGTTCCAAGGCGCAGGACACCCACGGCACGCGCGCCGCGGTGGAGCTGAAGGTGTTGATCGAGCAGATGCGTGAACAGGTGCAGAACCTTGAGTGATTTGGCGGCGCCCCCCGGCGCCCTATTCGTGATCTCCGCGCCGTCCGGCGCCGGCAAGACCAGCCTGGTGAAGGCGCTGATCGAGCGCCATCCCAATGCCTGCACCGCCGTGTCGTACACCACGCGTGCGCAACGGCCGCGCGAGGTGCACGGCAAGGACTACTTCTTCGTCGAGAAAGACGAGTTCGCGCGCCTGCGCGAAGCTGACGAGTTTCTCGAATGGGCGGAGGTGTTCGGCAACCACTACGGCACCAGTCGCACGCAGGTGGAGTCGCTCGTGCGCGAGGGCCATCGCGTGATCCTGGAGATCGACTGGCAGGGGGCGCGGCAAGTACGCCAGCAGATGCCGGAGAGCCGTCTCGTCTTCATCCTGCCGCCGTCGCGTGAGGAGTTGGAGCGTCGCCTGCGCACCCGGGCCACGGACGATGAGTCGGTCATCGCTCGACGGTTGAGCGAAGCGGAGGGCGACATGGGGCACTGGGCGGAGTTCGACTACGTCATCGTCAACGACGATTTCGAGCGCGCCGTGACCCAGCTGTGCGACGTGCTGGATGGCAAGGGCGCTGACCTGCGCACGGACCCGGCCCAACCTCCGTCACCTGTCCGCCACAAAGCAGGCTGAATCGGGTAACCTAGACGGCCCGGTGCTCGTCAGCCGAGCGCCCCGAGACTAGTAGCACCCCCACGTTGGACTGAGGACTGCATGGCCAGAATTACCGTCGAGGATTGCCTGGGAAGCGTCGATAACCGCTTCGAACTCGTGCTCGTGGCATCGAAGCGTGCCCGCAAGCTCGCCAATGGCGCTGAGCCGTTCGTCGATATCGAAAACGACAAGCCCACGGTGGTCGCCCTGCGCGAGATCGCCCTCGGTTTCGTCGGGCCGGAGATTCTGGCCGAGCAGGAAGTGGCGGAGCCCGATCCGGTGGAAGCCGAAGCGCACTCCGCGCAGGAATCCGCCGATGTACCGGCCCAGCAGCCAGACCCCGAGGTATAGCCCCGCGCCTCTCGGTGCGAACCGCCCTGCCGGCGCCGAGCGCCAGCGGGGCATCGGCGGTTGTCCCCACCCTCGCGCCCAGCGCCGAGGAGGCCCCCGCTGACCGCCATTCCGCGTGGCCGAGAGTCGGCCGGCCTGCGCGAGCTGCTGGCGGCCACGCGCAAATACCTCTCCGCCAGCCAGGTGGGGACGGTACTCGATGCCTACCATTTCGCCGCCAGCGCCCACCGCGGGCAGACGCGGCGCACGGGCGAGCCCTACATTACCCATCCCGTCGCCGTCGCCCGCATCCTCGCTGAGCTGCACCTGGATCAACCGAGCGTGGTCGCGGCCCTGCTGCACGACACGATGGAGGACACGGGCACGGCCCGGGCCCAGATCGAAGAGCGCTTCGGCGGCCAGGTCGGCCACCTCGTCGATGGCGTGAGCAAGCTGGATCAGATCCGCTTCCAGTCCAAGGCCGAGCAGCAGGCGGAGAGCCTGCGCAAGATGCTCTTTGCCGTGACCGACGACATCCGTGTGATCGTGGTCAAGCTCGCCGATCGCCTGCACAACATGCGCACACTAGGCGCGCTCAAGCCGGAGAAGCGCCGCCGCATCGCGCGCGAGACCCTCGAGATCTACGCGCCCATGGCGAATCGCCTGGGCATCAACACGGTGCGCGAGGAGCTCGAGGACCTGGGCTTTCGCCACCTGAGCCCCCACCGCTACGAGGTGATCGCCCGCCACCTCGACAAGCGCACGAGCAAGCGAACCCAGCTCGTGCGCAGCGTCGCCGGCGATCTGAAGAAAGCCCTGAAGACCAATGGGCTGGCCGCTGCGGTGACCTGGCGGGTGAAGTCGCCCTACAGCGTCTACCAGAAGATGCGCAAGAAGAGTCGATCCCTGCGCGACATCACCGATGTGATCGGATTTCGCGTCGTGGTGGACACGGTGGACGATTGCTACCGCGCCCTCGGCATCCTGCACCAAACCTACAAGCCCGTGCCGGGCAACTTCAAAGACTACATCGCCTTACCTAAGGAAAACGGTTACCAATCCCTGCACACCACGTTGTTCGGCCCGAAGAGCGAGCCGCTCGAGATTCAGGTGCGCACGAGCGACATGGAGAAGGTGGCGGAGTCGGGCGTCGCCTCCCACTGGCTGTACAAGACCGGCGATGGGGATCTCGGCGGTGAGTCGAAGGCTCGGGAGTGGCTGAAGGGCTTGATGGAGTTGCAACAGCGCAGCGACTCCGAAGAATTCCTGGAGAGCGTCAAGCTCGACCTGTTCCCCGACAAGGTGCTGGTGTTTACCCCACGGGGTGACATCAAGCGCTTGCCCCGAGGCTCCAGTGCCGTCGACTTCGCCTACGCCGTGCACACGGACGTGGGCAATCGCTGTGCAGCGGTGAAGGTGGATCGCCGTCTCGTGCCCCTGCGCACGGAGCTGCAGAGCGGGCAGACCGTAGAGGTCATCACCTCGCGCAACGCCAAGCCCAACGCCTCGTGGCTGAACTTCGTGGTGACGGCCAAGGCGCGTACGGGCATTCGCCTCTACCTGCGCGACATGAAGCGCGGGGAGGCGATCAGCCTCGGGCGACGCCTGCTGGAGGCGGCCCTGGTGGACATCGACCTCTCCCTTCGTCGTGTGGCCGAAGATCGCATGGCGGCGGTGCTCGAGGAGCTCGAACTGGCCGATCGCGACGCCCTGTTCGAGCAGATAGGCATCGGCGGGCAACTGGCCCCCCTGGTGGCGAGCCGCCTGGCGCTCGCCGTCAGCGTCGACGGGTCGGCGGACGCGGCGCCCGTGGCGGTGGCCAACGCGCGCCGCGGCACCCTCGCCATCCACGGCACCGAGGGCTTGGTGGTGGAGTACGCGCGCTGCTGCTTCCCGATCCCCGACGACCCCATCCTCGGCTACGTCAGCGCGGGCCGCGGGGTGGTCGTTCATCGCGAGTGCTGTCGCCGTGTCGCTGAGTACCGGCGCGATCCGCAGAAGTGGATCCCCCTCCAGTGGGAGACTGAGTCGGGGGTGACCTTCGCCGTCGAGATCCAGGTCGAGGCGGCCAATCGCACGGGCGTGCTGGCCAAGGTCGCCACCCGCATCGCCGACTACGGCTCGAACATCGAGAAGGTGGCGGTGGTGCAGCAGGAGGGGCAGAGCTCCTCGCTCGTCTTCCTCCTGCACGTGACCGACCGCAAGCAGCTGGCGCGGGTGATGCGCGGGGTGCACGCCATGTCCGAGGTGCTCAAGGTGACGCGCTCGTGCGAGAAGGCAGCGCGTGAGCAACGCCTGGGAGATGCGCCGGAAATGCCGTGATGGGCGCGGCTTAGGGGCGATGGCGGAGGGCGCGCGTGCCGGTTACGCTTGCGCGCATCCATCGTTCACCCTTCGCGGAGCACCTCACCATGTCCTCTTCCCGTCAGCCGATCCACACGGACCAGGCCCCCGCGGCCATCGGCCCCTACTCGCAGGCCGTTCGCACCGGCGATCTGGTCTTCCTATCCGGCCAAATCCCCCTCGACCCCGCCTCCATGGAGATGGTGGACGGGGATATCGATCAGCAGATCCGCCAGGTGCTGGACAACCTGTCCGCCGTCGCTCGCGCCAGCGGCCGGAGCCTCGATCATCTGGTGCGGGTCACCGTCTACCTGATTGACCTCGGCAACTTCGCCCGCGTGAACGCGTTGATGGAGGAGTACTTCACGGCGCCCTACCCGGCGCGAGCGGCGGTTGGCGTGAGCGCGTTGCCCAAGGGGGCGCAGGTGGAGATGGACGCCATCCTGGCGCTTTGAGCGCGCTCGTCTACCTAACGAAACTGTAGGCTTTCGCCCTTCGATGAAAGCGCCCGACGCTCACCACGCCACGGCTCAGTCCGTGACGTCCCTGCGTGGTGTTGGGCCAACTGTTGCCGAGCGTCTGGCGCGCCTTGGCATCGAGCGCTTGATCGACCTCCTCCTGCATCTGCCGACACGCTACGAGGACCGCACCCGCGTCGTGCCCATCGCCGCCCTGCGGCCCGGCACGAGGGCCGTGGTAGACGGAGAAGTGCAGCACGTGGAGAGCACCTTTCGTCGTCGGCGCACGCTGTTGGTGGCGCTCGATGACGGTAGCGGTGCGCGACTCACCTTGCGCTTCTTCCATTTCTCTCGCGCCCAGCAGGCGAGCCTGAGTCGCGGTCAGCGCTTGCGCGCCTTTGGCGATGTGCGCAGTGGAAGCGGCGGTGGCATGGAGATCGTGCACCCGGAGTATCAGCTGTTGCGCGGTGAGGCGGCGCCGCAGGCACCCGAACACCTGACGGCCATGTACCCGGTGACCGACGGCCTCGGCGCACCGCGCCTACGCGCGCTGATCGAGCAGGCCCTGCGCGTGCTCGCCCGCCATCCTCTGCCAGATCCCCTGGCGCAGTTGACTGCGCTGACAGATCTTCCTTCGCTGAACGAATCCATTCGCTTGCTGCACTTGCCGCCGGCCGAGACCGATCTGGAGGCCTTGGAGGCGGGTCGCCACCCGGCCCAACGGCGCTTGGCCTTCGAGGAGTTGCTCGCTCACCAGTTGAGCCAGCGCTTGCTGCGGGCCAGCTTGCGCACGGACCCGGCGCCGGTGATTCGCGCCAAGGGTGAGCTGTTCGATCGGTTCATCGATGGCTTGAGCTTCAGTCCCACGGGTGCGCAGCGACGGGTGATCGAGGAGATCGTGCAGGACCTCGGTGACGGTCAGGCGATGCTGCGCCTGGTGCAGGGCGATGTGGGTTCGGGCAAAACCCTGGTTGCCCTCGCCGCCAGCCTGGTGGCCGTGGAGGCCGGCTTTCAGGTGGCGATGATGGCGCCCACGGAGCTGCTCGCCGAGCAACACGCGATCAGCTTCGAGCAGTGGCTGCGGCCCCTGGACGTGCTCTCCCTGCGCCTCACGGGGCGCCTCAAGGCGGCCGAACGGCGCTCAGCGCTCGCCGCCCTCGAGAGCGGTGATGGGCAGGTGGTCGTGGGCACCCACGCCCTGTTTCAGGAGCAGGTGGAGTTCGCGCGCTTAGGTCTGGTGGTGATCGATGAGCAGCATCGCTTCGGCGTCCACCAGCGCCTCGCCCTGCGCGAGAAGGGCCTCGACAGCCAAGGCCTCGCCCCGCACCAGCTGGTGATGACGGCAACGCCGATCCCGCGCACGTTGGCCATGAGCGCGTATGCCGATCTGGACACCTCCATCATCGATGAGTTGCCCCCAGGCCGCACGCCCGTGCGCACGGCGGCGGTGCCTACCTCCCGTCGGGCGGAGCTGGTGGCGCGCATCGCCGAGCAGTGTCGCGCTGGCGCCCAGGTGTATTGGGTGTGCCCGCTGATCGAGGAGTCGGAACACCTCAACGTTAGCGCTGCGCAGGTGCGTGCCGAGTCCTTGGCCGAGGCCTTACCGGAGCTGCGCGTCATGCTCCTGCACGGGCGCATGGCGAGTGCCGAGCGCACAGCTACCATGGCGGACTTCAAGGCGGGCCGCGGCGACATCCTGGTGGCGACCACCGTGATCGAGGTGGGCGTGGACGTGCCTAACGCGAGCCTCATGATCATCGAAAACGCCGAGCGCCTTGGGCTCGCCCAACTGCACCAGTTGCGAGGGCGCGTCGGCCGCGGCACGGCCCAGTCCAGCTGCGTGCTGCTCTACGAGCCGCCCCTGGGGCAGTTATCGCGAGCGCGCCTGGACATCATGCGACGCTCCAACGACGGCTTCGAGATCGCCGAGAAGGACCTGGAGCTGCGCGGCCCTGGTGAGGTGCTCGGCACGCGCCAAACGGGCATTGAGAGCTTCCGCGTGGCGGAACTGGTGCGCGACGCCGATCTTCTGCCGGACGCCCGGGCCCTGGCCGACACGCTGCTCGCCGGGGATGGCGAGGCGCGCGCTACGGTCACCCTGCTCACGGATCGCTGGGTGGGCAAGGACGTACGCTACGGCGCCGTCTAATCCCCTCTCGAGCGCTGCGGCGCTATATCATGTGCGCGTTGTTTTTGCTGGAGACCTCGTTTGGCGACCGAGCTTCCATCCCCGTGGCGATTGGCTGAGGACCACACCGGCTTCCCCGTGGGGCCCTTCGGCGATCTGCTGAGCTTCGAAGGCTCGCTCACCGAGGAGCTCACCCGTCTTGGCCGGGGCGACTTTCACCTGCAGCTGATCGCTCAGGACTTTTTCCCGGAAGACGCGAGCGATGCGCTCCTCACCCATGAGGACGGCGATTGCTGGCTGCCCGGTCTGTGCCGTGAGGTGTTGATGTACGTCGGCGGTAGCGCGAGCGTCGCAGCACGAACGCTGGTGCCCGAGAGCACGGCGCGGGCCCAGGGATGGCTCGGCGAGCTGGGCGGCCGCTCCCTCGGCCACGCCTTGTTCGAGCGGGACGACGTGACGCGCTCGCCCTTCGAATTTGCGCCCTGCACCTATCGAGGCGATGTGGTGCAGCGAATCCTGTCGCTCGCGCCGCAGGCGCTCGAGGCCGAGCACAGCCCGCTCTGGGCGCGTCGTTCGCGCTTCCTGGTCGGCGACCATCCCCTGCTCGTGATGGAGGTGTTCCTGCCTCCCGCCAGCGCCCTGGCGCACGCCATGCCCACCGTGGGCGCGTCGCGCTGAGCCGATGGTAGCGCCTACCGCCGCCGCACCTCCGCCCGCCGGGTCCGGCGCCTGGTGGCGAGCGTGGTTGCGCTTGATTCGCTTCGACCGGCCGATAGGCACCTTGCTGGTGCTCTGGCCCACGCTCTGGGGGCT
The DNA here is from genome assembly GCA_039815145.1 of Pseudomonadota bacterium. NCBI lineage: Bacteria > Pseudomonadati > Pseudomonadota > Pseudomonadota bacterium. Next base: position 23,233 of record JBCBZW010000059.1, on the reverse strand, counting down.
CTGGCTGGCGAGCGAGGGCGAGCCCGATCCGCTGGTCTTTGCCGTCTTCATGGCGGGAGTATTCCTGATGCGGTCGGCAGGGTGTGCGATCAACGATTTCGCTGACCGTCGCATCGATGGCCACGTCGCCCGCACCCAGGGCAGACCGCTCGCTACGGGGGAGCTGACCGCGTCCACGGCCTTGTGGACCGCCGTGGTCCTCACCCTGATCGCCTTCGGCCTCGTCTTGCTGATGAATCCGTTAACTATTGCCCTATCCGTGGTGGCCGCTTTTCTGGCCGGCAGCTACCCCTTTACCAAGCGCATCACCCATCTGCCCCAGTTCTATCTGGGCGTAGCTTTCGGTTGGGCGGTGCCGATGGCCTTCGCGGCACAGACCGGGCAGGTGCCCGCGCTGGCCTGGATTGTCTTCGCGGCCGTGGTGCTGTGGGCAGCGGCGTACGACACGATGTACGCGATGGTCGATCGGGAGGACGACTTGGCGATCGGTGTGAAGTCGACCGCGGTGCTCTTCGGTCGCTTCGATGTGCTCATCGTCACCGCCTTGCTGTGTGCGGTGATCGGTGTGCTGTTGGCGGCGGGGGTGCTCGCCGGTCGCGGCGGATGGTTCTACGGCGGGATGGCAGTTGCCGCGGGTCAGGCCCTCTACCAGGTGCGCTTGATTCGCTCCCGCGACCCGCAGCCGTGCTTCAAGGCCTTCCTCTCGAACGATGCCTTCGGCCGCTTCGTGTTCATCGGTCTGGCCCTGGACTACCTCTTCAGCTGAGCGCCGCTGCCCCGGTGTGTCCTGCCCGCGCGCACGCCCAGATCTCCACCTCTTCGGCGCCCGCCTGGCGAAGGGCGCGGGTGACGGCGGCGGCCGTTGCGCCCGTCGTGAGGACGTCATCCACGACGGCCACGTGGGCCGGCGGTGGCGGGCCGTGCCAGCGCACGCCGTCCACCAGGTTGGCGTGGCGAGCGGCGCGGTCCAGCGTGGCCTGGGCCGGGGTCCAGCGCGTGCGGCGGAGGGAGCGGAAATCGGTCTGGATGGGGGAGGGCAGGGCGCGCGCTAGGGTGTCGGCGATGAAGGCGGCGTGGTTGAAGCCGCGCCGCGCGCGCCTGAGCGGGTGCATGGGCACGGCGGTGATCAGGGCGGGCCAGCTGTACTCGGCGGCGGACGCGTCGACCAGCGCCAGGGCCAGCGCGCTCGCCAGGCATTCCCCTTCGCCCAGGCGGCCCTGGAATTTGAGGCGCTGGATCATGGCGTCCACCGGCGGCGCGTAGCGCAGGGCCGCGACTGCGCGATCCCACTGCGGCGGCGCCAGTTCACAGGCGAGGCAGGCCGCGACCTCCTCCCGCGAAGCTACGGGGGCGGCACACAGGCCGCAGGCCGCCACATTCCACGGCAGCTCGTGGGTGCACGGCTCGCACACCTGCCCGAGTTCGCCGCCGTTTGGGGGCGGCAGCACAAGCCCGCAGACGAGGCATCGACGTGGCGCGAGCAAATCGAGCAAGCGTTCGAGTAGCGGGGCGGGGGTGCGCGTGGGCGATGTCATCGACCCAGCATGGGGGCTCCGGTGGCGTCCTCGCGCCGCCTTTGCCTCGCTTTCGCCCGGATTTGGAACCGGTGCGGAACACGGCATACTGCGCGGCCGATGAATGCCACCACCGAAACGCCCTCGCCCGCCGCCCTGGATCGTCGCGCCCAGCGGCGTTTTCATGAGCGCCACGCGGGCACGGCAGCAAAGGCCGACCCCCTCAGCGCCCGGGCCCGTGAGGAGCTCATCGAGCGACTCGAGCTCATCCCCTTGAACCCGAGCCGCATCGTCGACGTGGGAGCGGGTGATGGGGAGGCGGCTCGGGCGCTGGCGCAGCGCTATCCGAAGGCGCGGGTGGTCGCCCTCGATCACGCGCCTGCGCGCTGCGCCAACGCGCGGCGCCGTCGCGGCTGGCGGCGGCGCTACGAGGTGGTGCACGGCGACCTGCAGGCCCTGCCCTTCGCCGACGGCAGCGTCGACCTGATCTTCGCCAACCTGGTGCTGCAGGACTGCGTGCCGCCCGACGCCGCCCTGCGCGAGTGTCGCCGCGTGCTGCGGCCAGGCAGCGGGCTGCTGACCTTCGCCACCCTGGGGCCGGCGACCCTGGGCGAGCTGCGCGAGGCCTGGCGCGCCGTCGATCCCGTTTGCGACGCGCACGTACACGACTTCGTGGACATGCACGACCTCGGCGAGGCGCTCGGGCGCTGTGGCTTGCGCGAGCCCGTGCTCGATGTCGACCGCCTGCAGCTCACCTACTCCACCCTCGACGCGCTCTGTCGTGAGCTGCGACTGGCCGGGGCAGCGTGCGCGCTGGCGTCGCGTCGGCGATCGCTGACGGGCGCGGGCCGTGTGCGCGCCCTGCGCGAGCACTGCCGTGCGCGTGCCGATGGGGACGGCCGTTTGCGCATTACTGCGGAGCTCGTCTTCGGCCATGCCTGGGCCTCGCCCGCACCGGCCTCCAATGGGCCTCCTGGCATCGATTCCGGCCCCGATGGGGCAGTCGCGATACCACTGACGAGTGTCGGCCGGCGATCATGAGTGTCGCCGCCGGATAGCGCAAAAACGCAAGGTAATCAGGTGCTCCCGACGGACCGTCGGTCCGCCGTCACCGTGCAGCGCGAGACGCGATCCCCGCAGCTGTCGATGGTCCGCGCAAATCACGTAATTTCAGCTGTTTACTAAGACTTGGTTTGTTGCTGTGGCGGCGCTTCTTGGCATACCATTCGCGTCGGAAGTGAGCCGAGCCCGCAATGACCGACCGTCCGTCGCCGCCGTCCACCACCTCGGTGGTGATCAGCGGCAACAACTCCCTGACCGCCCGCGACAGCCTCCTGTTTTACGGCACTGTTTTGGGAATGACGACGTTGATTTCGGGTGGTTGGGCACTGCTTGGGTACTGGCCCGTGCTGCCCTTCGCTGGCCTCGAACTCGCCCTGCTGGGCGGCGCCCTGTATCTGATGCACCGGCGCGCCAGCTACCGCGAGTTGTTGGTGATTTCGCCTGAGGAGGTGCGCCTGGAGCGTGGCCGACCCCGCGATCGCGAAGTGCTCGAGTGGCCGAGTCCGTGGACCCGCGTCGAACTCGCCGCAGAGTCCGCGCCAGGCAGTCGGCGCCGCTCCCGGTTGCTCATCGTGTCCTCCGGCAAGCGTACGGAAATCGCCGCGATGATCACCGAACAGGAGCGCCGCGCCCTGCACAAGCGCCTACGGGAGCTGTTGGCGCAGGCGCGCGCTGATGCGGCGGCCACGACCATGCCTAGGGACGACCAAGTCGGCTCTGGCTAAAGATTCTAATGACTGTTGATCGAGGAAATCGGCATGTTACACGCCAAGAGCCAGGTGGCTCGCCTACTCGCCGGTGTCGCCGCGCTGGCCGCCCTGTTCGTCGCGCCAGCGGCTTTCGCGGCCTGGGATCTGAACATGCCCAAGGGCGTGACGGAGCTCAGCGACGACATCTGGAACCTGCACATGCTGATCTTCTGGGTGTGTGTCGCCATCGCCGTGGTCGTCTTCGGTGCCATGTTCTACTCGATCTTCAAGTTTCAGAAGGCGAAGGGCGCAGTGCCCGGCAACTTCAATCACAGCACCACGCTCGAGATCGTCTGGACCGCCGTTCCGGTCATCATTCTCGTCGCCATGGCCATCCCGTCGGCGCGCATGCTGGTGAAGATGGAGGACACCCGTGACCCTGACCTCACCGTGAAGGTCACCGGGTATCAGTGGAAGTGGGCGTACGAATACCTCGACGATGAGTTCCAGTACTTCAGCAACATCGATTCGCTGTCGAACCAGATCCGCCAGCTCGACTCCGGTATGGATCCGAGCGAGCACGAGCACTATCTGCGCGATGTGGACGAGCCGATGGTGGTGCCGGTGGGCGCCAAGGTGCGCGTGCTGATCACGGCGAGCGACGTGATCCACGCTTGGTGGGTGCCTGAGATCGCGCGCAAGAAGGACGCTATCCCCGGCTTCATCAACGAGTTCTGGTTCCGCGTGGAGCAGCCCGGTGTCTACCGCGGCCAGTGCGCCGAACTGTGCGGCCGCGACCACGGCTTCATGCCCGTGGTGGTCGATGCGCGCTCCCCCGAGGACTACCTCGAGTGGGTGAACGAGCGCCGCGTGCTTGCCGGCCTGCCGCCCCGTCCCACGTCTGACGCCACCGTGGCGGCTGCGTCCGAATAAAGAATCAGTTCGAGGAGTCCTCTCTTATGAGCAGCAACCCGGGCGTCATCGACGGCGCACACGACGACCACCACGACGACCATGGCCCTGCCAAGGGCATCATGCGTTGGATCACGACTACCAACCACAAGGACATCGGCACGCTGTACCTGCTGTTCAGCCTCGTCATGTTCTTCGTCGGCGGCGCCATGGCCATGGTCATTCGCGCCGAGCTGTTCCAACCGGGCATCCAGCTGGTCGACCCTGGTTTCTTCAACCAGATGACTACCATGCACGCGCTCATCATGATTTTCGGTGCGGTGATGCCGGCCTTCGTGGGCCTCGCCAACTGGATGATCCCGATGATGATCGGCGCGCCGGACATGGCCCTGCCGCGCATGAATAACTGGAGTTTCTGGATTCTGCCCTTCGCCTTCTCCACGCTCCTGCTCACGCTGCTGTTGCCGGGCGGCGCCCCCGCCGGCGGTTGGACCATGTACCCGCCGTTGGTGCTGCAGACCGGTGATGCCTTCCCGTTCCTGATCTTCGCCGTCCACCTGGCCGGCTTCTCCTCGATCATGGGCGCGATCAACATCATCGTGACCATCATGAACATGCGCGCCCCGGGCATGGAACTGCTGAAGATGCCGCTCTTCGTCTGGGCCTGGCTGATCACCGCCTACCTGCTCGTACTGGCCATGCCGGTGCTCGCCGGTGCGGTGACCATGCTGCTCACGGATCAGTACTTCGGTACGCGCTTCTTCAACGCCGCCGGCGGTGGTGACCCGGTCATGTTCCAGCACATCTTCTGGTTCTTCGGGCACCCCGAGGTGTACATCATGATCCTGCCGGCCTTCGGCATCGTGTCCGAGATCATCCCGACGTTCTCGCGCAAGAAGCTGTTCGGCTACGAATCCATGGTGTACGCCACGGCGTCCATCGCCTTCCTGTCGTTCATCGTATGGGCGCACCACATGTTCACGGTGGGCATGCCGCTCTCGGGTCAGCTGTTCTTCATGCTGACGACGATGATGATCGCCGTGCCCACGGGCGTGAAGGTGTTCAACTGGATCTCCACCATGTGGAAGGGCTCGCTCACCTTCGAGACGCCGATGCTCTTCGCCCTGGCGTTCCTGTTCCTGTTCACCATCGGTGGTTTCTCGGGCCTGATGCTCGCCATCGCTCCGGTCGACTTCCAGTACCACGACACCTACTTCGTGGTGGCCCACTTCCACTACGTGCTGGTGCCGGGGGCCGTGTTCTCGATCATGGCGGCGGCCTACTACTGGCTACCGAAGTGGACGGGCAACATGTACAACGAGAAGCTCGGCAAGCTGCACTTCTGGCTGTCGGCGATCTTCGTCAACGTGCTGTTCTTCCCTCAGCACTTCTTGGGTCTTGCCGGCATGCCGCGACGCATTCCGGACTACCCGACGGAGTTCACCGACTGGAACGTCATCTCCTCTATCGGTGCCTTCGGCTTCGGCCTGTCGCAGCTGCTGTTCGCGTACATCGTGATCAGCTGCATCCGCGGCGGTGAGAAGGCGACGAGCCAGGTGTGGGAAGGCGCGACGAGCCTCGAGTGGACCTTACCGTCTCCGCCGCCCTACCACTCCTTCGAAGAGGCGCCGGACATCAAGTGAGCGCTGAAATGACGGAGCGAGGCTCAGGCGACCACGGCGCCCGCGAGCGGGTGCCGGCACAGCCGGGCAGTAAGAAGATCGTCCTGAGCGCTGCGGCGCTCGGGGCGGTGGCCCTGCTGATCTACGGTGCGTACATCACCGCCGTCGTGCTGCGCGCGGGCGGCTGAGCCAAACGATGGATTCGCAAGACCAGCGGCCGACTGCACGCGAGAACGCCAGGAGTGCTCGCGTGCTCACGGCCAAGCTCGCGCTCATGGTGGTCTCCATGTTCGCCTTCGGCTATCTGCTGGTGCCAATCTACAGCGTGTTCTGCGACATCACGGGCCTCGGCGGCAAGACCGGCGACCGTGCTGAGCAGGTGGTCGAAGCGCCGGATCTGGATCGCCTCGTCACCCTGGAGTTCGTGGCGTCCGTCAACGAGGCCGCGCCGTGGCGCTTCAAGCCCGTGGAGGCCAAGATCCAGGTGCATCCCGGCAAGCTCTACACGGCGGACTTCATCGCCGAGAACCTCGCCGGTGTCGATCGCATCGGCCAGGCCGTGCCGAGCGTCTCGCCGGGTCATGCGGCCCGCTACCTGCGCAAGACCGAGTGCTTCTGCTTCGAACAGCAGGAGTTCCAGGCGGGCGAAGAGCTGGTGATGCCCGTTCGCTTCATCATCGATCCGGCGCTGCCGGACTACGTGGATACGCTAAGCCTCTCGTACACGTTCTTCGACGTGACGCGGGTGGCATCGAGTCACTGATTACGCGGTGAGACGCGCCACGCTAGAGGGCTCGCTCACCCGCAAGATTGAGAAACCGCAAACTTGGGAAAAGCTATGGCCACCGCTAACCAGGATAAATACTACGTGCCCCACGGCAGCCATTGGCCGATCGTGGGATCCTTGGGGCTGTTCTGCCTCGCCATCGGCTCCGCCATGGCGCTGAACAACGCCGCCGGGGGCGCGATGCTCGCCTACCTTGGCGTCGCGACCATCATCTGCATGCTCTTCGGGTGGTTCGGCACCGTCATCAACGAGAGCGTGAACAACTTCTACAACGCGCAGGTGGACCGGTCCTTCCGTCAGGGAATGATCTGGTTCATCGCGTCCGAGGTGTTCTTCTTCGCGGCCTTCTTCGGCGCCCTGCTCTACGCGCGACAGATGTCCCTGCCCTGGCTGTCCGGTGAGGCGAACAATCTCTTCACCAACCTGCTGCTGTGGCCGGGCTTTGAGAATGAGTGGCCGAGCAACGGACCGGGCATCGTGGGCGGTGAGTTCGAAGCCATGGCGGGCACGGGGCTGCCGGCGATCAACACCCTCATCCTGCTCACCAGCGGCGTGACGGTGACCATCGCCCACCACGCCTTGAAGCACGGCAACCGCCAACTCTTGAACATGACCCTGGCCGCCACCGTGGCCCTCGGGTTCATCTTCGTGGGTCTGCAGATCTCCGAGTACAAGGAAGCCTACGGGCACATGAACCTGACCCTCGGCAGCGGCATCTACGGCTCCACCTTCTACATGCTCACCGGGTTCCACGGTCTGCACGTGACCCTCGGGGCGATCATGCTGCTGGTGGTGCTCCTGCGCTGCTTCAAGGGGCACTTCACGGAGGAGAACCACTTCGCCTTCGAAGCGGCCGCCTGGTACTGGCACTTCGTGGACGTGGTGTGGCTCGGCCTCTACGTCTTCGTCTACTGGCTCTGATCGACCGGTAGCACACACTTCAGGAGGCCTTCGGGGCCTCCCGAGACGAGGCGGCGGCGACCTGCGTGGCGGGTGCGCCGCCGCTTGCCATCTGCGCTGGGGGCTACTCGTCTCGCGACTAACCGAGCGCGTTGGCGTTGGGCTGGATGATCCCCGCCCAGTAGAGCAGGAACAGCAGCGCGAAGAGGCCGACGGACAGGCCGATGCGGATCTTCAGTGCTTTCAGGGTGGCGTCGGTCTTGCCGGCGTCGCGGGCAAGGGAGAACAGCGCTGACCCCAAGCTGCCGACGATTCCCAGCAGGATGATGAGGACGAGTAAGCGCATGGTGAAGGTCTCCGGACAACGAGGCGAGGCAGTATAGCGTGGGGCTGAAGGTCGGCAATCGACGCTTCGCGCCCGGCCTGTGGCCGACGCTTGCCGTCGCGTTGCTGCTGCCTGCGTTCCTGTGGCTGGGCAACTGGCAACTCGATCGCGCGGCCTTCAAACGTGAGCGCCTCGCCGCCTTCGAAGCGGCCGAGCCCAGTGACGTGCTCTCGATGTCGCAGGTGGTGCGGGACCGGGTCGATGCCGCCGACGGCGTGGGCGTGCGACACGTCGTGGCCGAGGGCGCCTACGATCCGGGTCAGCAGATCTTCCTCGAGCAGATGAACCACGGCGGCAAGGCGGGCTTCTACGTGCTCACGCCGATGCGCCTCGCCGACGCGCGCGAGCGCTGGGTGATGATCAACCGCGGTTGGGTGGAGCGCGACTACGCCGCCGAGGCCCTACCGTCCCTGCCCGCCCTCGATGATGAGCCTCGAGAGTTGCGCGGCATCTTGAAGGGCTTGCCCGTGCCAGGGCTGCGCGTCGCCTCCGCCGTGCCTTCCGCTTCAGACCTTACGTTTCCCTTAGCGATGCTATATCCCCGAGCCGACGACCTCGAGCAGGTGCTCGGTGGGCCCGTCTACGACGGTATGGTGTTGCTCGATCGTGCGGCGCCGGACGGCTTCGTCCGCGAGTGGCAGCCGCGCATCGACGGGCCGCAAAAACACATGGGCTACGCCGTGCAGTGGTTCTCCTTCGCGGGCACGTTGCTGGTCCTCTATCTGATTCTTAACTTCAAGCCCGCGGATCGGGCGGCGCCCAGCGCTGCCGTTCGCCGTGCGGCGGGGTAATCGACATGAGCGTTTCAGGGGTCTCTTCGATGAGCCAAGCACCCGATCCTGACGTGCGCGGTGGTCAGCTGAAGTTGCTGGCGCTGGCGGCCTTGTTCTTCGGGCCCGTGCTGTTGGCCTTCGTGATGTACTACGGCGGGATCGGCGAGAAGCTCGCCGGTGGCGACGTCAGCCGCGGGCAGCTGATCCAGCCGACGGCGCCGATGCCTTCGCTGGCGGATCTTCCGGTCTTGCAAGAGGGGCGTCTGCAGACGGAGGAGCCCCTGCGTCGCTTCTGGAACGTGGTGCAGGTGACGGGCGATGGTTGCGCGCAAGAGTGCGTCGCCGCCCTCGAGGGCAGCGCCCGCGCGCGCTCCCTGCTGGCCAAGTACTTAGATCGCGTGAGCCGGGTCCTCATCGTCTCCGGAGACGCCCTGCCGGACCTGGCGCTGCTCGCTGAGCAGCATCCGGACCTGGTGGTGCTCGACGGGCGTGCCCTGAGTGCGGATGCCGATGCGCTCGCACGCCTCGCCTGGGACGGCACGGAGGGCGTCGCCCACGTGACCGATCCGCTCACCAACGTGGTGCTGCGCTACCCGCCCGAGCAGGATCGCATGGCCCTTTTTCACGACCTGAAGCGACTGCTCAAGCTGTCGCGCATCGGCTGAGGGCACTCCTATGTTGTTCCATCGTTTGAGCCAATTGGCCGCCGCCCTAGCGCTGCTCGTGGTGGTGCTGGGCGCGTGGGTGCGTCTTACGGATGCGGGGCTGGGCTGCCCGGACTGGCCTGGCTGCTACGGCCTTATCGGTGTGCCGACCGCGGAGCACGAGGTGGCGCAAGCGAACGCTGCGTTCCCCGAGCGACCCGTCGAGCAGGGCAAGGCCTGGCGCGAGATGATCCACCGCTACCTGGCATCCACCTTAGGTCTGCTCGTGGTCACGCTCGCCGGCATGGCGGTGGCGCGCCGTCGCCGCGATCCGCAGCAGCCGCTCATCCTGCCCCTCGCGCTGGTGGGGCTAGTGATCGCCCAGGGCATCCTCGGCATGCTCACGGTGACCCTGTTGCTGAAGCCCGTGGTGGTGATGGGGCACCTGCTCGGTGGCATGAGCACGCTCGTCTTGCTATGGCTGCTAGCCCTGCGTAGCGCCCCGGTCGCGCGAGCCGCCGGCGGTTCTGTGGCGCTGGCGCCCGCGCTGCGCACGCTGTCGCTGGTCGCCGTGGCGGTGGTGTTCATGCAGATCGCCCTCGGCGGCTGGACCAGCACCAACTACGCCGCCATGGCGTGCCCGGACTTCCCGACCTGCCAGGCCCAATGGTGGCCCGAGGCGGACTTCGGCGAGGGCTTCGTGCTCTGGCGGGGCCTCGGGGTCAACTACGAAGGCGGCGTGCTGGACGGGCCGGCGCGCACGGCGATCCACCTGGCGCACCGTATCGGCGCCGTGCTCACGTTGTTGACCGTGGGCGGTATCGCGTTGTTTGCGCTCCTGCGCGGCCGCGCGGGCGCCGTGCGGGCGAGTGCTGCAGTAACCCTGGCGGTCCTGGCAGCGCAGCTCTCCCTAGGGATAGTCATCGTGCTGAAGATGCTGCCCTTGGGGCTTGCCGTGGGCCACAACCTCACGGCGGCATTGCTCTTTTTGAGCGTGGTGTCGCTCGCCCATTACACCTGGCGCGCCCGCGTACCGGCGTTGGTGAGCGAACGGGTGAAAGCGATGGAGGAGTTACCATCGATGGGTGCCCTGGCCGGTAGAGGAGCGATGTCATGAGGCCACAGAGCGACATGATCGACAGCGCAGCGTCTCAGGACCGCTCGACGCTGCGACTCGCCGACTACTACGAGCTGTGCAAGCCGCGGGTGGTGTTCCTCATCGTGTTCACCGCGTTCGTGGGCATGCTGCTCTCCACGCCGGGCCTGATCGGTTGGAAGCCCCTGATCCTCGGCAACCTCGGCATCGCCCTTGCCGCGAGCTGCGCGGCGGCGCTCAACCACGTGCTCGACAGCCGTATCGACGCCTTGATGGCGCGCACGGAACGTCGCCCGCTACCCACCGGCTCCCTGAACGAACGTCAGGCGCTCACCTTCGCGATCAGTCTCGGCATCGCCTCGATGCTGATCCTGACCATCGGCGTGAACACCCTAACGGCCGTGCTCACCTTCGCCAGCCTGATCGGCTACGCGGTGATCTACACCGTGTGGTTGAAGCGCGCGACGCCGCAGAACATCGTCATCGGCGGCGCCGCGGGCGCAGCCCCGCCGATCCTCGGCTGGGCGGCGGTGACCGGTGAGGTCCACGCCCACGCGCTGGTCCTGTTCCTGATCATCTTCATCTGGACGCCCCCGCACTTCTGGGCCCTCGCCATCGCTAGGCGCGAGGAGTACGCCAAGGTGGACATCCCGATGTTGCCGGTGACCCACGGCGAGGCCTTCACCCGCCTGCACGTGCTCTACTACACGATCCTCCTGATCCTGGTGACCCTGCTGCCCTACCTCACAGGCATGAGCGGGCCGGCCTACCTCGTCGGTTCGCTCCTATTGAACGCTCAGTTCATGCGCTTGGCGTGGACCATGTACCGCCAGCCGGAGCGTCGGGCCTTGCCCATGCAGACCTTCAAGTATTCGATCAGCTATCTGTCCTTGCTGTTCGGTCTGCTGCTGGTGGATCACTACGCCATGCTCGCCATCGCCTAGAGAAAAGGGAGCCGCGCGTCTATGCGCGCTGTGCGATGATGGGGGATCGGCAACCGCAAGCGCGCGGACGCGCATAGGAACCTAAGCGGCGAGGCCATGGACGTCACCTCCATCATCGACTCCCTGAACGACGCGCAGCGCGCGGCGGTCACGGCGCCCATGCAGCCAGCCCTGGTGCTGGCCGGCGCCGGCAGCGGCAAGACGCGCGTGCTCACCCATCGCGTCTCTTGGTTGGTGCAGGTGGAGAACGTCCCCACCTACCACCTCCTCGCCGTAACGTTTACCAACAAGGCGGCGGCGGAGATGCGTGGGCGCATCGAGTCCATGCTCGGCGAACCCTCCGGGCCGTTTTGGATCGGCACCTTCCACAGCCTCGCGCACCGTCTCTTGCGTCGCCACGCGGCGGAGGCGCAGCTCAAGGCCGACTTTCAGATCCTCGACGCCGACGATCAGCTGCGCCTGATCAAGCGCACCCTGCGCGAGATGGGCCTGGAGGATTCGCGCTGGGCGCCGCGAGATGTGCGGTGGTTCATCAACAAGTGCAAGGACGACGGCCAGCGCCCTCAACACTTGAGCGTGGAGGGCGACGATATTCGCCAGACCATGCGCGATGTCTACACCCAGTACGAGCTGGCCTGTGCGCGCGGCAATGTGGTCGACTTCGCCGAGCTGCTCCTGCGCGCTCACGAGCTGCTGCGCGATAACGATCAGGTGCTTGGCCACTACCAGGAACGCTTCGCGAGTGTGCTGGTCGATGAGTTCCAGGACACCAACGCCATCCAGTACGCCTGGCTGCGCATGCTGTGCGGCAAGGGCGCCATGCCCTTCGTGGTGGGGGATGACGATCAGTCCATCTACCGCTGGCGCGGCGCGCGCGTGGAGCACATCCAGAACTACTCGCGCGACTTCCCCACCGCTGAGGTGTTCCGCCTGGAGCAGAACTACCGCTCCTCCGGCAACATCCTCTCGGCGGCCAACGGGCTCATCAGCCACAACAACTCGCGCCTTGGCAAAAACCTCTGGACCGACTCGGGCGACGGCGCCATGTTGCGCCTGTACTGCGCCTTCAACGATCGCGACGAAGTGGAGTTCGTGATCAACCGCATCCGCACCTGGCACGAGCAGGGTGGGCAGCGCCAGGAGGTGGCGGTGCTGTACCGCTCGAACGCCCAGTCGCGCGTGTTTGAAGAAGGCCTCATGAACGCCGGCATGCCCTACCGGGTGTACGGCGGCCTGCGCTTCTTCGATCGCCAGGAGATCAAGGACGCCCTGGCCTATCTGCGCCTGGTCAACAACCGCGGTGACGACCCGTCCTTCGAGCGCGTGGTGAACCTGCCGACGCGTGGCATCGGCGCCCGCAGCATGGAGGTGATCCGAGAGCGCGCTCGCAAGGATGACACGAGTCTCTGGCAAGCCTGCCTGGCGCTGCTCGAAGACGGACTCTCGGCGCGTATCGCCCGCGCCCTGCGCGAGTTCATGACCCTGATCGAGCAACTCGCCCATCAGGTCACCGATCTCGACCTGCACGAACAGGTGGACGTGGTGATCCGCGCCAGCGGCCTGGTGGAGCACTACCGCCAGGAGAAGGGTGAGCGCGGCGAGCAGCGCATCGAGAACCTCGACGAACTGGTGACCGCCGCCCAGGGCTTCTCGCCCGACGAACAGGACGAACTGCCGCCCCTCGAGGCGTTTCTGGTGCACGCCGCTCTGGAGTCCGGTGGCGAGCAGGCCAGCGAATGGGATGATTGCGTGCAGTTGATGACCCTGCACACGGCGAAGGGCCTGGAGTTCCCACTGGTGTTCATGGTCGGCCTGGAGGCGGGCCTGTTCCCCCACAAGCGTTCGATGGAAGACGTGGACGGCTTGGAGGAGGAGCGACGGCTCTGCTACGTGGGCATGACCCGCGCCATGCAGGAGCTCTACCTGACCCACGCGGAATCGCGTCGGCTGCACGGCGCCGAGCACCGCGCGGCGCCCAGCCAGTTCCTGCGCGAGATCCCGCGCGAGCTGATCGAGGAGGTGCGACCGCGGGTGCGCGTGGCGCGCCCCTTCCAGGCCTCACGGCCCTACGGTCGGCCCGCGCCGGCCCGCCTGGCGGACGATACGCCCGGGGTTCGGCTGGGACAGCGCGTACGTCACGGCAAGTTCGGCGAGGGTGTGGTACTGAACTTCGAGGGTGACGGGCCTCACGCCCGCCTTCAGGTCAATTTCGAGCAGGCAGGAACCAAGTGGTTGGTGATGGCATACGCGAACCTGGAAGTGCTCGGCTGAGCACCGAGCCGACACGATCGATGCGCGGCAGGGTCAGGGCATGAAGATCATCGTTCTCGGTGCCGGCCAGGTGGGCACGACGGCGGCGCGCCACCTGGCGCAGGAGCAGACCAACGACATCACCGTGGTCGACACCAACGCCGACACCCTTCAGGAGCTTCAGGACCGCCTGGACATCCGCACGGTGCACGGCCACGCCGCTCACCCCTCGATCCTGGACAAGGCGGGCGCCCAGGATGCCGACATGGTGATCGCCCTGACCGACAGCGATGAAACCAACATGATCGCCTGTCAGATCGCCTTCTCGATGTTTCGTACCCCCACCAAGATCGCTCGCATCCGCGCCAACTCCTACATGGTGGAAGAACGCCTGTTCGGCCCCGAGGCCCTGCCTGTGGACGTGCGCATCAGTCCCGAGCAGCTGGTCACCGAATACATCGAACAGCTCATCCGCTACCCCGGGGCCCTGCAGGTGCTGGACTTCGCCGATGGACGCGTGCGTCTGGTCGGCGCCCGCGCCCACGCGGATGGTCTGCTCACGGGGCTGCCGCTGAAGGAACTGCCGAGCCACATCCCCGATGTGGAAACGCGCGTCGCCGCCATCTACCGCAAGGGAGAGAGCATCCCGCCCGAGGGTGACACCATTGTGGAAGAGGGCGATGAGGTGTTCTTCATCGCCGCGCGCAAGGACATTCGCGTGGTCATGGGCGAGATGCGCAAGCTCGATAGCCCCGTGCGCCGGGTCTTCATCGCGGGCGGTGGCAACATCGGTTTCCGTTTGGCGAAGAAGCTCGAGCGCACCAACCAGGTAAAGCTGATCGAGCGCAACCGTGACCGCGCCCGGGAAATCTCCGAGAAGCTCGAGCGCACCATCGTACTCGCGGGCGACGCGGCCGACCGCGAGTTGCTGCTCGAGGAGAACATCGACAGCGCGGACATCTTCGCCGCCGTGACCAACGCGGAGGAGGCCAACATCCTCTCCTCCATGCTGGCCAAGCGCATGGGCGCCAACAAGGTGATGGCCCTGATCAACCGGCCCGCGTACGTGGATCTGGTCGAGGCGAGTTCCATCGATGTGGCCCTCTCGCCACAGCAGATCACCATCGGTTCGCTCCTGCGCTACGTGCGTCGCGGCGACGTGGTGAAGGTCCACGCCCTGCGCCGTGGCGCGGCGGAGGCGATCGAGGCCATCGCCCACGGCGATCGGGAGAACTCCCGCGTGGTCGGCCGGCGCATCGAGGAGATTCGCTTGCCCCAGGGCGCGCGCATCGCGGCCCTCGTGCGCGGCGATGAGGTGCTGATGGCGCACCACGATACGGTGATCGAAGCCGATGACCACGTCATCATCTTCCTCACCGACCGAGCTAAGGCGGCGGCAGTGGAGAAGCTGTTCCAAGTGGGTGTGACCTTCGTGTGAGCGACCTTCCGCCGGCATGAACACACGCGTCGTCCAGTGGATTCTCGGGGTGCTGCTGATGCTCTTCAGCATCACCATGTTGCCCCCAGCTCTCATCGCAGTGGTCTACCACGACGGCAATGCGATCGGGTTCGCGCGCGCCCTAGGCCTCACGGCGTTGTCGGGCTTGCTCATGTACGTGCCCGTGCGGCGCCTGTCGGCCGCCCAGCGCGAGAATCTGCGCCTGCGCGACGGCTTCGTGGTGGTGGCGGGCTTCTGGATCGTCCTCGGCCTGTTCGGTGCGATACCCCTGCTATTGCTGGTCACACCCGTGATGAGCCTGCCGGACGCCGTGTTCGAGTCCATGTCGGGGCTCACCACCACCGGTGCCACGGTGCTGACCAACATCGAAGCCCAGGCGCCGTCGGTGCTCTACTACCGCCAGCAGCTGCAGTGGCTCGGCGGCATGGGGATCATCGTGTTGGCGGTGGCCGTGCTGCCGATGCTCGGCGTGGGCGGGATGCAGCTGTACCGGGCGGAGACGCCCGGGCCGATGAAGGACAGCAAGCTCACGCCTCGCATCACGGAGACAGCCAAGTACCTTTGGCTGGTCTACCTCGGGATGACCCTGGCCTGCTTCCTGGGCTACTGGTCGGCGGGCATGGATGTCTTCGACGCGGTGGGGCACAGCTTCTCGACGGTCGCCATCGGTGGCTTCTCCACCCACGATGCGAGCTTTGGCTGGTTCGATAACCCGGTGGTCGAGGTGCTGGGCATCGTCTTCATGTTCCTCGCGGGCGTGAACTTCTCCCTGCACTTCGCCGCCGTGCGCAGCGGTGGCCAGCTGAGCGCCTACGTGCGCGATCCGGAGTTTCGTTACTACTTCGGATTCCTGGTGGTGCTGTCGCTGATCTGCATCGTCTACCTGGCCGTCACCGAGTACTACGCGTCCAACACCGAGTCGGTGATCCAGGCGGTCTTCCACGCCGTGTCGATAGCGACCACCACCGGCTTCGCCACGGACAACTACACCGCATGGCCAGGCGCCCTACCGGTGTTGCTGGTGTTGGCGAGCTTCATCGGTGGCTGCGCCGGGTCCACCGCCGGCGGTATGAAGGTGGTGCGCTGGGTGCTCATCTACAAGCAGGGCATGCGCGAGGTCTTCCGCCTCGTCCATCCCCACTCGGAGGTGCCCGTGAAGCTCGGTAACCGCGCCGTGCCCCTGCGCGTGGTCGAGTCCGTGTGGGGCTTCTTCTCCGTCTACCTGGTGGTCTTCGGTAGCTTCCTGTTGATGATGATGGTGACGGGCCTCGACCCCCTCTCCGCCTTCGGCGCCGTGGCGGCCACGCTGAACAACCTCGGCCCCGGCCTCGGCGAGGTGGCCGGGAACTTCGCGACGGTACCCGATGCGGCGAAGTGGATCTCCGTGGGGGCGATGCTGCTCGGGCGGCTCGAGATCTTTACACTGCTGGTCCTACTCACGCCCACCTTCTGGAGGCGATGAACGAGATGGACGAGGCGTCGGCGACGCGCCGCTCGGACCTGCTGGCCCGCGCGGTGCGCGCGATCGAGGGACTGTGCGCGGGCGTCGGCCAGCTGGTGGCCTGGTGCACGCTGGCGATGGTGCTGCTCACCTTCGTGGTGGTGGTGCTGCGCTATCAGTTCGAGTTCGGCCGCATCTGGATGCAGGAGCTATCCACCTGGATGCACGGGCTGGTGTTCCTCCTCGCGGCCGCCTACACGCTGCAGCTCGATGAGCACGTGCGCGTGGATCTGTTCTACCGTCGCATGAGCGAGCGCCAACGGGCCCTGGTCGACCTGTCAGGTGTGCTCACCCTGCTGCTGCCCGTCGCCGGCTTCCTCCTGTGGAGTACGTGGCCCTACGCGGTGGCCTCGTGGGTGCGCCAGGAGAGTTCGCGGGCCACTGATGGCCTGCCGTTTCCCTTCGTGCCCCTGGCCAAGAGCGCCCTCGTGCTGATGGCGATCCTGGTCATTCTGCAGGGTCTGGCGATGGCCCTGCGGGCGGTGGCGACGCTGCAAGGCCGCCCCCTCGAACGCCCGCGCGCAGCGCCCGCGCAAGCGTCCCATGTGCAGTCGTGACGCCGCGCCGTACGACTATGACGAGGTAAGCGCATGGCCATAGCGCTCTTCGCCGTCGTGGTGCTGGTGCTCCTGGCTGGCTTCCCCGTGGCCTTCTCGCTGGCGGGCACGGCCCTCGTGTTCGCCTTGATCGGCACGCTCACGGGCACCTTCGACCCCACCTTCCTCGGCGCCACGCCCAACCGCATCTTCGGCGGCGTGATGAGCAGCGAGATTCTCGTCGCCGTGCCCCTGTTCGTGTTCATGGGGGTGATGCTCGAGCGCGCCCGCATCGCGGAGGACCTTCTCGGCACCCTTTCGGATTGCTTCGGTGGCCTGCGCGGTGGCCTTGGCCTCGCGGTCACGTTGGTGGGCATGTTGCTGGCGGCGAGCACGGGCATCGTCGGTGCCACCGTAGTGACCATGGGTTTGCTGGCCCTGCCCACCATGCTCAAGCGCGGTTACAGCGCGGAGGTGGCGACGGGCACGATCTGCGCCTCCGGCACCCTCGGCCAGATCATCCCACCGTCAATCGTGCTCGTGCTGCTGGGCGATGTGCTCTCCACCGCCTACGCCCAGGCGCAACGGGACATGGGCATCTTCTCGCCCGAGTCCGTCTCTGTGGGCGACCTGTTCCTGGGTGCCCTGATCCCCGGCTTGCTCCTGGTGGGGCTCTACGCGGCTTGGCTGCTGGTGCTGACGGTGGTGCGCCCGGCGAGCATGCCCCCTGGGCGAGCAGAGGGCGACGCAGACGATGGACGGCCGCTGGTCCTTCGCGTGCTCTTCGTGCTGCTGCCGCCCTTGCTGCTGATCGTGGCCGTGCTCGGGTCGATCATGGCGGGGATCGCGACGCCGACGGAAGCGGCGGCCGTAGGCGCGGTAGGTGCCCTGGTGCTCGCTCTGCTTCGCCGCGAACTCTCGCTGGCCACGCTGCGTGAGGTGGTGCGATCGACCGCCCGCGTCTCCAGCATGGTGTTTTTGATTTTGATAGGTGCCTCGATCTTCTCGCTGGTGTTCCGCGGCTTCGGCGGCGATGAACTGGTGCGCGAGCTGCTGGCGGATCTGCCCGGGGGGACGGTGGGGGCGCTGGTCGCCGTCATGCTGCTGATGTTCGTGCTCGGCTTCGTCCTCGACTTCATCGAGATCACCTTCGTGGTGGTGCCGATCGTGGGGCCGGTGCTGCTGGCGATGGGCGTAGACCCCGTGTGGCTCGGTGTGATGATCGCCTTGAATCTGCAGACGAGCTTCCTGACGCCGCCCTTCGGCTTCGCCCTGTTTTACCTGCGCGGGGTGGCGCCCGCGAGCGTGCAGACCGAGCAGATCTACCGCGGCGTGCTGCCCTTCGTGATGCTGCAGCTTCTGCTGCTCGGGATTCTGGCCGTGTTCCCAGGCCTTGCGACCTGGCTGCCGGAGTTGATCTACGGCTGATGGGGCAGGGCGACGAAGTGCCCGCCGATGCCGTGCACGTCGATCGGCGTACCGTACAGGGCGCTTAGGTTGGGGCCGGTGAGCACGTCGTGTTTCGAGCCATCGGCGACGATGGCACCGGCCTGCAGCAACACCACCCGATCGATCGCCGGTGGGATCTCACTCACCTGATGGGTCACCAGCACGATGGAGACGCCGTCGCGCAGCAGGTCGTTCAGCGTGTGCTGCAGGGAGATGATGCCGGCGAGATCCAGGCCCGTGCAGGGCTCGTCCAGCACCAACGCCCGCGGTTCGTGCACCAAGGCGCGGGCCAGGAGCAGGCGCCGCTGCTGGCCCGTCGACAGGTCGGCGAAGCGCGTGTGCTGCAGCTCGGCGAGGCCGAGCCGTTCCAATGTGGAATCAGTCTGATGCAGCTGCTCGGGCGTGAAGCGGTAGTTGATGCCGTGGGTGCCGATGCTGGCCGCGAAGCCCGACAGCACGACGCTGCGACCGGTGGTCTCGGGCAGGAAGTTCGCCTGCAGGTCGGGCGAGACGATGCCGAGCTGGCGCCGCAGCTCGTGCACCACCCAGCGCGACTGACCGAGCACGTGCACGTGGCTGCTGGCCTTCACGGTGGGGTACACCTCGCGGGTGAGGAGCTTCAGCAGGGTGCTCTTGCCGGCGCCGTTGGGGCCGAGCACGACAGCGCTCTCGCCAAGGGGGACGCTCAGCGTGAGGTTATTGAACACGCAGTTATCGCCTCGCCACACGGTGGCATTGACGATGTCGATGAGGGTGTCGTGCCCCTCCGCCTGCGGTGAACTCTCGGCACTGTTCAAGCTGTCGCCCGCCTGTTGCGCTAGCGCCGGGGTTGCCCCAGCGAAAGCGCATGATCGCGCGGCGGGCGATCGCACTCAACTACGTAGTTCTACGGAGTTGCGCCTTTGCACCCCAAGCGCAGCCTTCGATTTAACTCAATCGGTCTTGGGGGGGGCCTAGTTTTCGAAGGCCGTCTGGGTGACCTCGGCACAGGCGGCGGCGGTGGGCTGCGGTTCCTCTGCGCGGCGGCGGATCCAGCAGTCATCCAGCACCGAGCAATAGCACACCTGCCAGGTCAGCCCTTCCATGCCGCTGGCGAGGGTTTGGGCCGTGTCCGTCCAGCCGCCGGCGTTGTTGGCGCCGTTGGCGGGAAAGCGAAACGCGCGCACCTCCTCCTGCGGCGAGAGCACCGTGCCGGCGAGCCCGGAGGTGAGGTAGTTCGACCAGGTGAGGCCGTGGTTCGCGGGCAAGAGGGCGTCGAGGATGCTGGGCCACCCCGTGAAGCCCTGGCCTCGAGCGTCGGTCACGGCCACGTGCTTGATCAGAGCGGGCCCAACGCCTTTGTTCGCCACCTCGATGGAGAAGCCGTCGCTGTCGTAGCTGATGCCGAGGTCGAGGTACGGCCATACGGCGGCGCGCTCCTGGGCGCGCATGAGACGCACCTCCGCGCGCATCACGTTCACCTCGAGCACGGACACAAACAGGGCCGCTAGACTGACAGCGATCGCCAGGGTCGCCACCAGCATATCCACCCGCGCCCTGCGCTCAGCCATCGCGGGAGGCCACGTAGGCCTGTTCGGAGATGTCTATCCAGCTGGCCGCGTGGCCCTGGAAGGCGGCGTAGGAGCGGTAGATGCGGCCGAAGTCATCGTCGCTGCTAGCCAGGTCTTCGAGCACTTCGCGCGAGAGGGTGCGCATGCGGTCGATGACGTCATCGGGGTAGGGGCGTACGTCGATGCCGTGCTCGTCCTTCAAGGCGGCCAGGGCCGGGCCATTGAAGGCCGTGTACTCGGAGAGCATCTGCGTGTTGGCCGCTTGCGAGGCCACCTGGACGATCGCCTGCAGGTCTGCCGGCAGCTCCTCCCACACCTGGCGATTGACGATGCACTCCAGGGTGGGACCGGGCTCATGCCAGCCTGGGTAGTAGTAGTACTTGGCGGCGTTGTGCAGGCCGAAGGCGAGGTCGTTGTAGGGGCTCACCCATTCGGTGGCGTCGATGCTGCCTGTCTGCAGGGCCGTGAAGATCTCGCCACCGGGCAGGCTCACGGGCACACCGCCGGCGCGGCGTAGTACCTCACCGCCGAGGCCCGGCATGCGCATCTTCAATCCCTTGAGGTCGTTGACGGAATTGATCTCGCGGTTGAACCAGCCACCAGCCTGCACGCCCGTGTTGCCGGCGGGGTGTGGCACCACATCGAAGGGGGCGTAGAGCTCGCGCCAGAGCTCGAGGCCGTCGCCGAAGTAGAGCCAGGCGTTCATCTCCTGGGGGTTCATGCCGAAGGGCACGCAGGTGAACAGCTGTGCGGCTTCGGATTTGTCCTTCCAGTAGTAGGCGGCGCCGTGGCCGAGCTCTGCCGTGCCGCTGGAGACCGCGTCGAACACCTCGAAGGGGGGCACCAGTTCGCCGCCGCCGTAGATGCTGACCTCGATGCGCCCGCCGCTCATCTGCTCGATGGCCTTGGCCACGAAGTTGGCGCCGCCGGTGGCGAGGCCGGGCAGGTTGGGCGGCC
The DNA here is from genome assembly GCA_039815145.1 of Pseudomonadota bacterium. Taxonomy (NCBI): domain Bacteria; kingdom Pseudomonadati; phylum Pseudomonadota; species Pseudomonadota bacterium. Next base: position 2,203 of record JBCBZW010000059.1, on the reverse strand, counting down.
AAGTGGTGACCATCTTCCACCGGTATTTCTTCTGGGTGATGACGGCGGGGGCGCCCGACTCCTGGGGGCTGTCAGCGCACGCCGCCAGGCCCGCCGCAGCGGCGCCGCCGGCCAGCGCACTGATGAAGTCGCGTCTTTGCATCGGAACCTTCCATGCGGTGTGATGGCCCGGTATTGGACCAAAGGGCGGGGAAGATTGCATTGATTGGCCTGCTTCAGCGCGTAAGTCGCGCCGCCGTCGACGTGGACGGGGAGCGCATCGGTGAGATCGAGGCGGGCCTGCTGGTGCTGGTGGGCGTCGAGCGCGGTGACGCCCAGGCCCAGGCCGACCGCCTGCTCGAGCGACTGCTTGGCTACCGCGTGTTCGCCGACGAGCAGGGGCGTATGAACCGCAGCCTCACCCAGCTAGGCGGTGGCCTGCTGCTGGTGCCTCAGTTCACCCTTGCGGCCGACACCAACAGCGGTACGCGGCCGAGCTTCACGCCGGCGGCGCCGCCCGCCGAGGGCGAAGCGTTGTTCGTGTATCTCCTTGACCAGGCACGGGATAAGCACCAAGGCGCGGTCGCAAGCGGCAAGTTTGGTGCGGATATGCAGGTGTCGCTCGTGAATGATGGCCCGGTGACCTTTTCCTTGAGGGTCGTGTCAACGGAGCGTCGCATTTGAGCTGGTATACTCCGCGCCCTTAACTTCAGACTCCCTTTCCCCCGGAGGATCCATGGGACTCGGCGGCATCAGCATCTGGCAGCTTCTCATCGTCCTCGGCATCGTCGTGGTGATCTTCGGGACGGGCAGACTGCGGAGCATCGGCGGCGACCTCGGCGGCGCCTTGAAGGGCTTTCGTAAGGCCATGAACGAAGACGACGGCGACGGCGACGCGAAGAAGGATGCGGAGGCGGCCCCGAAGCTCGAGGCAGACCCGCCCCTGGCCAGCGAAGCGTCCACGCAGGAAGCTGAGAAGCAGCCCAGCGAGCCCCGCTGAGTTCAGGCGTCGCGAGCGCCTCCTCTCCTTATTCGACTAACCGCTGACGGTAGAGTCCGCCATGTTCGACGCTGGCCTGTTCGAAATGCTGGTGATCTTCACCCTCGGCTTGCTCGTGCTCGGCCCGGAGCGGCTGCCGAAGGTGGCCCGTTTCGTCGGTCGCTGGGTGGGGCAGGCGCGCCGCGCCGTCACCCGCATGAACAACGAGATCGAGCGCGAGCTCGCCCTCGAGGAGATCCGGCGCTTCAAGGAAGAGAGCGAAGCGAAGATGCGCGAGAGCGATCAGCAATTTCGCGATGGGCTCAAGTCGGTGGAAGACTCCGTGAGAGCATCGACGCAGAGCACGGCCACCTCGAGCGAGAGTGCCGAGGCGAACGAGCCGCCCGACAGCACCAGCGATAGCGCAGGCCCGGCCGATGTCGCCAAAGGCTGACGACGCCAAGGCCGCCGAGGCGAGCGGCGAGAAGGCTCAGCGCGATCAGGTGGGGCCGGGCGCAGAGCTGGAGCCTGCCTCCTCGTTGATCTCCCACCTGGTAGAACTGCGCAACCGCATCCTGTGGGCGGTGATCGCCGTGCTCGCGCTGTTCCTGCCCCTGGCGCCCTTCAGCGGCAAGCTCTTCACGATCCTGGCCCAACCGCTCCTCGTGCACCTGCCCGAAGGCACGAGCATGATCGCCACCCAGGTGGCATCACCGTTCCTCACGCCCTTCAAACTCACCCTCTTCGTCGCCCTGTTCCTGGCGATGCCGGTGGTGCTGTACCAGTTGTGGGCATTCGTGGCGCCTGGCCTCTACAGCCAGGAGCGACGCCTGGTGATGCCGCTGATGGTGTCGAGCACGTTGCTCTTCTACTCGGGCGTCGCCTTCGCTTACTTCGCGGTCTTCCCCTTGATGTTCGGGTTCTTCAACGCCGTCGCCCCCGAAGGCGTTTCGGTGATGACCGATATCAATGCCTATCTCGACTTCGTGCTGGCGATCTTCTTCGCCTTCGGTCTCGCCTTCGAGGTGCCCGTGGCGACGGTGTTGCTGGTGTCCGTGGGGCTGGTCATGCCCTCGCAGCTCAAGCAATGGCGGGCCTACATCTTTGTCGGCGCCTTCGTGATCGGCATGCTGCTGACACCGCCTGATGTGATCTCCCAAACCCTGCTCGCCGTGCCGATGTACCTGCTCTACGAGGCGGGCATCTTCCTCTCGGCACGCATGGTGCCCGGCGTGCGCGAGGCTG
>JBCBZW010000058.1 GCA_039815145.1 Pseudomonadota bacterium | reverse complement strand
GACGGCTCCGGCGCATCCACCCATCGCTCGCTCAGCAGGCCGCCCGCTAACGTGCCGTAGGCCAGCAGCTTGACCCCGAACTCCTCGCACAGGGCGGTCATCGCGCCCGCGGCACGACGATCCACTAACGAGTAGCTGAGTTGGTTGCTGACGATGGGGATGCCGCTCGCCAGCGCGATGCGCAGGTGTGCCGTATCGAAGTTGGTCACGCCGAGTTGCCCGATCAACCCTTGTTGGCGCAGCTCGTCGAGGTAGAAGAGCGCGTCCAGCCACGACGGATCGGGGTAATGCCAGGCGTGGAACTGCAGCAGGTCGATGCGCTCGCTTTGCAGGCGTTGCAGCGCGAGGTCGACCGCGCCGCGCACGCCCTCGCGCGACACTGGCCCCGGCGGCGGCACCCACTTCGTGAGCAGTTGCGCCTCGCCGCCGCGGGCGTGGTCGCGGCGAAAGGCACCCGCGATCACTTCGGCGGAACCGTAGTGATCCGCCATGTCGAAGGTGGTGAAGCCAGCCTCCACGTAGGGCGCCATGTACTGCGCCGTCGTGACGGGATCCAGCGTGCCCTCGCGCTCGCTGTCGGCGATCTGCCAGAGGCCGTTCAACACCCGCGCCACCGTGAGCCCCGGTGCCAATTGCACCGTCTCGACTTGCCCCGTCATGCTCATCCCCTAGGTAAGTCGGTGAACCGTGCCTGCCAAGGCTCACCGCGAGCCTCACATCGCTGTCGCGCCAGGGCGTAGGCGACGGACCCCAAGGCCATCACCAGCAACCACACCCACGTGGATCGGAAGTACCAGGCCTCGGCCGCGCCCGTAAGGTCCTTCCTCACGTGAATGATGAGGAAGGCGCCGAGGAGCAGGACCCCGGCCACGCCCACCACCCGTTGTATCGCACGACTCGGCAGGGCCACCACCCGCGCCGCCAACCCCGGATTCACCCGCGGCAGGCAGAGCAGGGTCAGACACATGAGCAGGAAGTTCACCAACATGGCCGTGACCATGATGTCGATGCCGAGAAAGAAGTCGCCCGCGAAGTGGCTGCCGAGCACCCCGACACTGGCCATCACCCCACTCAACCCCAGCGCCCGATGCGGCGTGTGCAGGCGATCGTGCACACGCGCGATGGCGCGGGGGAAGATGCCGTCCTCCGCCCAGGCGAAGACCAGGCGCGAGACGGACAGCAACATGGCGGGAAGGTCGTTGATCAACGCGAGCGCCGCGCCCGTAAGGATCGCCACCCCGAGGCTGGCCGGCAGCAGGTAGGCGAGCAAGCCCGGGGCGGAGATGTCCTTCGTCGCGGCCTCCTCGGCCACAAACCACCAGGGCACGGCGTGGTACACGGCCGCGGTGAAGGCGAAGTAGAAGGCGCCCACCGTGGTGATGGCGAGCAGGATGGCCAGGGGCAAGGTGCGCGCGGGCGCGCGGGCCTCGCCGCCCGCCTGCGCGATGGCATCGAAGCCGATGAAGCTCGAGAACATGAGGGCGGCAGCCGTCAGGAACACGGACCACTGCCAGTCGGCGTTGGGCGCGGCGCCGATCTCACGTCCCTCCTGCGCCCGAAGCGCGGCGACGAAATCCCCGTGATCGAAGCCGACCCCAGCCAAGATGACGATGGCGCCCAGGCCGAACATGAGGAACATCATCACGATCAAGGTGCGCGCGTAGGCGCGCAGTCCAAGCACGTTGATCGTCACGAAGCCCCAGATCAGTGCCAAGGCCAAGCCCACCCGAACCGGGCCGGTCTCCAACGCCCCCGCCAGCGCCTCGGCACCGCTCGCCACCGCGATGTCGCGCAGGAAGGGTACGATCACGTACGCGATCACACCGATCACGATCGATAGGCCGAACCACTGGGAGAAGCTGGCGATGAACCCGAGGTAGGGATTGAGGCCACGGCTCGCGTAGAGGTAGCTACCCCCCGCACGGGGCATGGCCGACGCCAGCGCCGCGTAGGCCAGCGCCGCCACCAGCGCTGGCACGGCGGCCAGCATGAACGCGGGCAACACGTAGGGACCTATCCCCGGCACGCTCCGGTGCACCATGAAGGGCACCACGTTGATCGAGGCGCCGAGCATGGCGCAGATCCCCGTGGCCGTGAGTCCTAGCAGCCCTAGACGCCGTTCGAGCACGCGCCCTCGCCCTTCATCACGTAGCGATCGAAGTGGGCGACCAACTTGCCGAAGAGGTAGCGGGCGTAGGGCCCTTCGCGGCTCCAGCCGTGGGTCGCGCCCGGAGCGAAGGCGAAGTCGAAGTCCTTGCCCGCCTTGATCAACTCATCGGCGAGCACCGCTGTGGTCTTGAAGGGCACAACGTGGTCCTGCATGCCGTGGATGAGCAGCAGGTGGTCCTCGAGCTTGGCCACGTGGCGCTTGGCCTTGCGCGCGAAGATCTCCGGGTGCGTGTCGGGCCGACGAACGATAGCCACATCGTCAGTACCGAAGAAATCCGGGTCGACCGCCGCGGCCGCCGCCACGCCCGCGCAAAAGAGCCCCGGCCGGGTGAGCAGCGAGTAGACGGTGAGCGTGCCGCCGTAGCTGCTGCCCCAGACCCCCATGCGCTCGCCATCGATGTAGGGCAAGGCCTTCAGGTAGTGCACCGCGCTCGCCAGATCGTCGATGTCCTCGCCGGCGAAGTCGGCCAGGAAGGCCTCGCGGAAGTCGCGGCCGTAGCCGGTGCTGCCGCGCACGTCCACCTGTACCACCACGTAGCCCCGCTGCGCGAGGACGTGCTGAACTAAGCCGTAGGTGCCCGCCCAGCGATTGCGCACCGTGTTGGAGTAGACGGGGCCGAACAGCACGGGGTAACGCCGAGAGGCGTCGAAGTCCGGTGGCAGGAGCAGGCGGGCGTGCAAGGCCTGCTCGTCGTGGCTGCTCGGGAAGCTCACGTATCGGGGCGTTCCCCAGGCGATCGTGTCGAACTCGGGGGTCGGCGAGTGCGTGACCCGTGTGCGTTTGCCACCATCACGGCGCGCGATGAAGAGTTCCGTCGGCTGATCGTCGGCGCTGTGCACAGTGGCGAGGTGGTGACCGTCGGGCGAGGGATAGGCGACGTGGCGACCGGGCACATGGGTGAGTCGCGCGGTCTCGCCGGTGGCGGGCGAGAAGCGGTATACGTGCTGATCGTAGGGACCTTCACCGTTGCCCGTGAAGTAGATCTCGCCGCTGGCGAGGATCCTGGGTGCGCTCAACACATCGTAGGCGGGATCCGTGAGGCGCTCGGCCGTGGGTACCGAACCGGCGTCGAGGGTGAACAGGCCGTAGCGATCCTCGATGTCCGAGAGGAAGACGGGGCGCTCGCCCTCCGGGCCCCACGCGGCAGCGAAGGCGGTGTAGATACGGCTGGGGCGGTAGCTGTGCCAACGCACTTGCGGCGTCTCCTCCCCCGGCACCACGGTGTACAACCAGCGATCGACCGCCGTATCCGACGCCACATCGACCAACAGTACACCCTGCGATGACCACGTGAAGTCAATGATCTGGTTAGCCGTCGGTGTCGGCAGTGCGGGCCAGCGCAGGGCACCGGTGCTGACATCGAGCAGGCCCAGGGCGCGCGCCTCGTTGGGATCACCAGGGTAGCCTCGGCGTACGAGGTTCGGATCGGTCTCGGCCGCGAGGTAGTTGGGAAACGGCACCTTGCGCATCTCGCGGCGATCGACCACGTGCAGCGCGACGTAGCGACCGTCGGGCGACCAGGCGTAGGTGGGACCGGACCAGATGCCCGGGCCGATCTCGCGCTCGCGGCGGCTGTAGCGCCCCGCGGCCAGGGAGGACAGCGGCGGCAGACCCAAGGCCGTCAACGCGTCGACCGTTTGCGTGGCGTCGTCGTACTGCCACAGATCCCCTGCCTGCAGCCAGGTGAGGCGCGTGCCATCGGGTGACATGGCGAGGTCGGAGGCGCCCTCCGCCACGTGTGCCAGCAAGGTGTGCTTTCCGGTGACCAGGTGTGTTGACCACAGGGTTCGCCCGCGCAGGGTGATCAAGCGCTCACCGTCCTTCGACCAAAGCACCTGCGAGACGCCCGCTTTCGCAGCAGCGGCCGGTGCCTCTACGCGACGCAGGCCCTCTCCCGTGCTCCGCACCAGCCACAGGGCGCGCTGACGCGTACCGGCATCGCTCCACAGAAAGGCGAGTTGCGTGCTGTCGGGGGACCAGACGGGCTGCGTCGGGGCGGTGCCGGCGAGATTGGGGGCCGCGAACAGCCTCTCCAGGCTCAGCTGGCCGGGCTCGGCTGCCTCGCTCGTCGCCAGCCAGACGGCCGCGATAGCGCATGCGACGAGGCTCAGCAGCCGCCTGCGGTATTCAGGTGACGACCGCGCTCGTCCGATCCCTCGTGGTGTATGCATCTTGTTCCCTGGCCTGGTTGCCCGCGGGGCTCAGGGTACAAGATCGACAGGGACAGGTGGGCTGGGTCAGCCCGTACGCGCAGAATCGCGTTAGCCGGCCCTCAGCGCCGCGGTCGCCGACTCGTCGACGGCGCCGGCGCCATCGAGCACCACGCCGTAGGCCTCACGGGCATGGTCCGCGGTCACGTAGCCGTCGAGCACGTCCTGGCGAACATCCTCAGGGGCGCGCTCGAAGGCCGGCCCGTAGCCGCCGCCACCGCCCGTATGGGACCGGATGACGGTGCCCTTCTCCAGGGTCAGGCCGTTGATCTTCAACAGATCCACCGGCGCTTGCCCCGGGCGCTCCACGGTGACCTTGGGCGCCTGGCCTTCGCCGCCGCCGAACAGCCCCCAGGCGGGCGTCACGGAGCGTTCGAACCACAACCAGAGCGACGAATCCGTCTCCACCAGATACTCGCGGTAGGTGCCGTTACCACCACGCCACTGACCGGGGCCACCGGAGTTCGCGAGGATACCGTAGCGTGTCAACCTAAGGGGATACTTCGCTTCGAAGATCTCCACGGGGATATCCTTGAAGCTGCCGTTGACGTTATTGATCAACGAGCTCTGCCCATCGCGGCCCTGGGACGCACCCCAACCGCCGGTGGTGGGTTCGATCATCAGGTAGAAGGCGTCGTTCTGGCGCGGGTCCTGACCGGCCACCGTAATCACCATGGAGTCGCCGTAGTGCGCGCCCGCGGCACGCTCGGGCATGACCGGCGCCAATGCCTTGATGAACAGATCGATCAGCAGACCTAGCGATGAGAAGTACCAACCACAGGCCGCGGGCTCCTGGGCGGAGAAGATGGTGCCATCGGAAGCGCCCACCTGCAGCGGGCGGAAGGAGCCGCCGTTCGGCGATACGTCCGCGCAGATGAGCAACTTGTAGGCGACGCGGGCCGCGGCAATAGTCTGGGTGATACCGCAGTTCACCGGGCCACGGGCCTGCGGGGCGGATTCGCTCAAGTCGACGGTCATCGTGTCGCCCGCGATGTCGAGGGTGAGCTTCACCGGCAGGGGATCGCTGCCGAGGCCGTCGTTGTCGAGCATGCCTTCGGCCTGGTAGCGACCGTCCGGCAGCGCGCTCACGGCCTCGCGCTCGCGGGCTTCGGTCTGACGGAAGATCTCATCGCGTGCGGCCCAGATGCAGTCTTCGCCGAAGCGATCAAAGAGCGCCTGCATGCGCTTCTGCCCCGTGCGGCCGGCCGCGACCTGGGCGTTCATGTCGCCCACGCAGGCGTCGCCGAAGCGGCTGTTGAGGCGCAGCAGCTCGATCACGTCCTCGCGCGGTTCGTCGTTCTCGAACAAGCGCGTAGGGCCCCAGCGCATGCCCTCCTGATAGATCTCGTGGGAATCGACGGGCGTGCCGGGATCCTTGGCGCCCACGTCCAGCCAGTGGGCGCGCGAGGCGGCGAAGCCCACCCGGCGCCCCTGCCAGAAGATGGGCATGATGATGGTCGAATCGTTGAGGTGGGTGCCCGTCATGTACGAGTCGTTCATGTAGAACACGTCGCCGTCGCGGAAGTAGTCCCACCCGTGCTTCTGCGCGATGAGCTTGACGCAGATCTCGAGGTTACCTAAGAACAACGGCAGACCCAGCGACTGGCCGAGCACCTCGCCGTTAGGATCGATGAGGGCGACGGAGCAGTCCTTGCCCTCGTAGATCACGGGCGTGAAGGCGCTGCGAATGAGCGTGGCGTTCATGTCCTTGGCGATGGACACGAAGGCGTTGCGGATGATCTCGGTGGTGATCGGGTCGACGGTGCTCATGCCCGCTAGCTCCTCTTCAACACGATGTTGCCCTGCCCGTCGACGGTCACGCCCCAGCCGGGAGGCACCACGGTGGTGGCGCTCTGCTCCTCGATCACGAGCGGGCCGACCGTCTGGTAACCCGCTGGAAGCGCGTCGCGAGCCACGATCGACGTGTTGACCGTCTGCCCGGAAAACACGATGTCGCGGGTGCCGAGCTGCTGGGGATCTCCCTCGCCCGCCGCCTGCGCGCCGCCGCTGTGGCGAGCCAGGGCGCCAAAGGCCGCCACGCGCAGATTGACGAATTCGACCGGCGCCCCCGGACTGGAGTGACCGTAGCGTCGCGCGTGCGCCTCGTGAAAGGCCTCGAGAATCTGCCCGAGGTCCATGGCCGGCAGGCGGACGTTGATCGAGTACTCCTGGCCCAGGTAACGCATGTCGGCGGAGCGTTGGAAGGAGATCGCCTCCTCGCCCACGCCTTCCCCCTGCAGCGCTGCCTGACCGTCGCCCTCCAGCGCCGTGTACACCTCGTCCAGGGCTTGCAGGTCGGCGCCGTCCGCCGCTTGGAAGAAACTCTGGGTGAAGTCGTGGCGCAGATCGGTCTGCAGCATGCCCCAGGCGGAGAAGGTGCCCGGGAAGCGGGGCACCAACACCTCGCCGATGTCGAGTTCCTCGGCCAGGAACACGGCCGCCATCGGCCCCGCCCCGCCGAAGGCCACCAGGGTGAACTCGCGGGGGTCGACGCCCTGGGAAACGGTGATCGTGCGCATGGCGTCGGCCATGGCCGCGTTTGAAATGGCCAGGACCCCCTCGGCGAAGGCCACCGCGTCGAGGCCCATCGCGCTCGCCTTACGCTCGATGGCCGCCGCCGCTGCTGCGCCGTCGAGGGACATGTCGCCGCCCAGCAAAGACTTCTCGCCTAAGCGACCCAATAGGAGGTTCGCATCAGTGACAGTGGGCTCTTCACCGCCGCGCCCGTAGCACGCCGGACCCGGCACGGACCCCGCACTGTGCGGGCCCACGCGCATCGCGCCGTTCTCTAGCCAGGCCAGGGAGCCGCCTCCCGTGCCGATCGTGTCGATGTCGACGATGGACATGAGCAAGGGCAGGCCTTCGAGCTCGGTCTCGAGCGTGCTGTTCTCCTGACCGTCGATCACCAGGGAGAGATCGAAGGACGTGCCCCCCATGTCGACGCAAAGGAGGTTGCGTCGGCCGCCGGCCGCCGCCAGGGCCTTGCCTCCGATCGTGCCGCCGACGGGCCCGGAGAGCAGGGTAAAGACCGGATTGCGTTGCGCGTGGCGGGCGGTGGAGACGCCGCCGTTGGACTGCATGATGTGCACGGTCGCCTCCATGCCGTCCTCGCTGAGCTGCGCTTCCAGGCTGGAGAGGTAACGCTGGACCACCGGTGCGATGTAGGCGTTCATCACGGTCGATGAGGTGCGTTCGTACTCACGCCACTCGCGGGCCACTTCGTAGGAGAGAGAAATCGAGACGTCGGGCAGCGCGACGCGCAGATACTCGGCGGCGGCCACCTCATGCTGCGGGTAGGCGTAGGCGTGCACGAAGCACAAGGCGATGGCGCGGATACCCTGCGCTCGCACCTTCTCAATGATCGGGTCGAGATCCTCCAGCTGCAGGGGCGCCAGCTCTTCCCCGCTGGCGTCCAGGCGACCGCGCACCTCGTGCACATCGCTGCGCGGCACGAGCTGGCGCGGCTTCTCGTAGCGCAGCTCGTACAAGGTGTGGCGGTTGCCGCGGGCGATCGTGTAGGAATCGCCCAGGCCCTCGGTGGTGATCAACAGCACGCGCTCGCCGCGCCGCTCGAGGAAGGCGTTGAGGCCCACGGTGGTGCCGTGCACGAAGAAGGAGATGTCCGAGAGGTTCGGCACCAGCGCTCGCACGCCGGCGACGACACCGGCCGCGGGATTCTCCGGCGTGGTGGGCACCTTGCCGACGAACACCGGCCCATCCGAGGGCTCCACCACGATATCCGTGAAGGTGCCGCCGATATCCGCCGACACGCGATAGTGGGTCATAGGGCCTACCCTGCTGCTGTTGGCTTAGCGGAAGTTGCGACGATAGCGCACGTTGTAGATCCGCCCCGGGGCGCGGGCCGAGAAGCCGCCGGCCACCCACTCGGCGTTGTACAGCTCGTCGCCGAGGTTGTAGCCAGTGGCGATCAGCTCCCAGCGGTCATCGTTGGCCCGAATGCCTATGCGGGCGTCGATCAGGTTCAGCGCATCGCGGGACGTGGAGTTCTCCACATCCCAGAACTGCTCCCCCCGACGTTCGTACACGCCGCGCAGGAAGAAGTCGAGACCAGGCGTGACCGCCGTCTCGAACTGGAAGCCGAAGTTCATGGTGGTGTCAGCCACGTAGGGGGCCTCGTTGCCGATCGCAGTGGGGTCCACCTCGTAGGCGTCGATCTCCGAGTCCGTGAAGCCGAAGCCCGCGAAGAGATCGAGGCCATCGCTGGCCCGGTAGAGGAAGTCGATCTCACCGCCAAAGAGGGACACCTCGTCGATGTTGGTGAGGATCTGGGCGCTGATCGCGCCGATGAAGGAGAAGAACTGCTGGCCCTCCACGTCGGTGGAGAAGATCGCGGCGTTCACGCGCAGGCGATCGTCGGCGAAGAGGCCCTTGTACCCGAGCTCCACCGACGAGGACTCTTCGGCGTCCGCGACGTCGGACACGCCCACCAGGCCCGCATCCGCCGCCACCTGCGCGATCCCGTTCTGATTGAATTGGCCGCTGCGAAAGCCCTCGCCCCAGGTCAGGTAGAGGTTCTGATTCGGCGCCGGCTGGTAGCGCAGGGTGACCTTGGGTTGCAGCTTGTCGAAGGTGGCCTCGTTGCGCGCCCCCGGGAGGCCGGCGGGGAACTGGAGCGGGGAGACGTTCTGCACCCGCTCCTCCTCGTCATAGCGTAGGGCCAGCGTCAGGTCCCACGCATCGTTCAGGGAGATGTCCAGGTTGCCGAAGACGGCCCAGGCCGTGTTGTCGTTGTCGTCGGCCAGGAAGGACGTGGTGGGGTTGCTCGGATCGTCCGTGGGCTCGCGCTCCAGGCGGATGATGCCCGCGCCCGTGTCCACGCCCGTGGAGAGGGAGACGAAGCGATCCCAGTCGAGGTAGTAGGCGCCCACTTCCCAGCGCACGCGGCGATCGGCGGACGAGGACAGGCGAATCTCCTGGGAGAAGGCCGAGAGGTCGAAGAAGCCCGTCTGCGTGCCGTCGAAGCCGAACAGCTCCGGGGCGCTGCGCGCGTTGGTGTAGGGGAACTGATCCGAGTCGCCCCACTCTTCGATGTCCGTGTAAGAGGTGGTGCTCACGAGGGTGCCGATGCCCGTCTCGATGTCGAGCTTCAGGGAGAAGTCGGCCATGTCGCGCTCGCCGAAGTCGACGTTGTTGTCGCGCACGGGGAGCACGTTATTGGCGTCGATGGGGCCCGTGTCCGTGCCGAAGCCGGTGGCCGTGATGCCATCCTCGGCGATGTCGACGCCCTGGAACTGGAAGCCGATGCCGCGGCCCCGGTGGCTCGAGTAGGCCGCCCGGAAGTCGGCGGTGAAGTTCTCGCTCGCCTCGTAGATCAAGCGGCCGCGGAAGGTGAGATCCTCGAAGCGATCCGCCGCTTCGTCGCGGGTGATGTTGTCGAGGTAGCCGTCGCGGTCGATGTAGTTGGCGGAGAACTGACCGAAGAGTTGGTCCTCGACGATGGGGCCGCCGAGGGAACCCTGGATCTGGAACTCATCGCCGTTGCCGGCACCGGCCTGCACGTAGCTATAGAACTCGTTGGTCGGTCGGCGGGTGTTGATGATGATCGCACCACCGGTCGCGTTGCGCCCGTAGATGGCGCCCTGGGGGCCCTTCACCACTTCGATGCTCTCGATGTCGAAGAGCTCACGGCGGAACTGGGTGGCGGTGAACTGCAACACCCCATCGACGATCGTGGCCACGGGCGGCTCGCCGTTACGCACCTGGGTGATGCCGCGGATGCTCAGGAAGCTGGTGCCGATGCCCTGGGACGTGGCCAGGGTGACGTTGGGCGTGAGGGCCACGAAGTCCTCGACGCGTTGGATGCCCGCGTCGCGCACCATCTGGGCGGTGAAGGCAGTCACGGCCAACGGCGCTTCGAGGGCCGTCTCGTCGCGACGGCGCGCGGTGACGACCACCTCGTCGATGGTGGCGGACTTACCGTCATCCGAGGCGCCCGGCGACTGCGCCTGGGCGGACCAGGATCCGGCCAACGCCCCCACCAACACCGCTGCTGTCCCCACTGTGATTCCCGGCCGCATAGCCACCCCCTCGGCAAACGTCCACTCAGAATTTGCTGCGACGCACGGCAGCCCCCGCTGTCGAAAATGCGTCGCATCTTGCGGTTTCAATGTGTACGATACTTTAAAACTTAAGTAAACGAATTTTTTTGACACCCCTTCGCGTGGGCCTAGAATAAGCGCCCACAAATCGGTTGCAGTAAGTGAGTTCGCGGTCATGGCCGGTCCGGCAAAGTCTTCCAGCCCCATCAAGAGTTCCATCGGCAGTCTGCTCAAGGCGCGACGCCAGGCCCTGGGCCTGACGCTGCAGGAGTTGGCCTCCCGCTCGGAGCTGTCCGCGGCGTTCATCTCCCAAGCCGAACGCGGCAAGGCCACACCGTCGATCGTGTCCTTGATCAACATCGCCGCGGCCCTCGAGACGGACATCAACTACTTCATCACACCGCCCTCGCCCACCAGCCTCGTGCGCCGTGCGGACAATCCCCAGTACATCGATATCGACTCGCCCGTGCGCTACACGCGCCTGGACACGTCGATCCGCAATCAGCAAATGAATGCGTTGATCATGGAGATCCCGCCCGGCACGCGCCTGCCCGTGGTCCATCGGCCCGAAGGCGAGGACTTCTTTTACGTGCTCGACGGAGAAGTGGAGCAGCGCATCGGCGATGAGGTGTTCACCCTGCGCCAGGGCGACAGCGCCCATCACAACACGCAGATCGACCACGACGTGTACAACGCGAGCGATGCGACGGCGCGCCTGATCTGGGTGGGCACACCCGTGCTGTTCCCTTCGGGCAAGGACACGCCGTGAACCGGCCCCTCACTCCCTCGATGAAGGCCGGTGCAAGGGCTAGAGGTTAGTACGGCCCTTGGGCAGTTCACCGTACGGCTGTTCACAGACCGTGCGCCCGTGACCTGCCGCTACTTCATCGACCTGTGTGAGCGCGGCAGCCTCGATGACGGCCGCGTGTTCCGCATCCTCGCCCCAACCAACGACGCCCTGGAGATGCCACCGCATATCCAAGTCGTGCAACTCGGCAACCAGCAAGGCCTGGGTGCCCCGCGCGAGCGCATCGCGCATGAATCCACAGCGCTGAGCGGCCTGGCGCACCGGCGTTGGTCCGTCTCGGCGTCGCGCTTCGCGCCGGGCGAGGTCTACCGCAGCTTCTTCGTGTGCATGCGCGATGAACCGGTGCTGGACTTCGGCGGCACCCGCCAAGACGACGGCCTGGGCTACGCCGCCTTCGGCGAGATCAGCGACGGGCACGACACCCTCCTCGCGCTCAGCGCCCGCGCCGAGACCCAGCCCGAACTCGACGCCCCCATCCCCGTGCACCGCGTACGCGTGGTGTCCTTAACCGCCCCCCCAACGACACAAGGACCTGAGCAACGATGAGTGCCCCCCGGTCGACCGCCCGCGAAGTGGGAGCTTGGTTCGCGGACATGCCGCTCACCTCCCGCCACTGGATCGCGGGCCTCGCCGTGTTCGTCGCCTTCGTGATCGAGTCCTGGGAGATGATGATCATCATCTTCTCGAGCGGCGCCATCGCCGAGGACTTAGGTCTAACCACCGCTCAGGTGGGCTCGCTGATCAGTGCGTTGTTTCTCGGCATGATCCCGGGCGCGCTCCTGTGGGGGAAGATCGGCGGCGCCCTCGGGCGCAAGGGCTCGCTGATGCTGAGCATCGGCCTCTACGGCCTGTTCCCCGTGCTGGCTGCGCTATCCCCGACCTACGAGATGCTTTGGGCGGCGCGCTTCGCCGCGGGCCTGGTATTGGCCGGCGCCCTCGTCGTCACCTTCCCCTACTTCGAAGAGCTCGTGCCCGTCCCCGTGCGCGGGCGCGCCACGGTCTACCTCTCGGCGGGGTGGCCCGTGGGCGTGCTGGTGGCGATCGGCGTGACCAGCGCCCTCGGCCCGCTCGGATGGCGCTGGGTGATGGGCCTCAGCACGGTCGTCTCCCTATGGGCGCTGGTGATCTGGCGCGTGGTGCCCGAGTCGCCGTACTGGCTGGCCGCAAAGGGGCGCACAGACGAGGCAGCCACTGCCATCGATCGACTGCAGCCCGGCGTGACGGGCACGAGCGTGCTCGCGCCAGGCGGTGACAAGCCGCAAGCGATCACCTTCGCCAGCATCTTCGAGGGCCCGATCATCCGCATCACCGCGATTCAGAGCATGATCAACTTCTGCTTCGCCTGGGGTTACTGGGGCCTCGCCTCGTGGATGCCCGCGCTGCTTAGCGAGCGAGGCCTGTCGACGCCCCAGGGACTCGGCTTCATGGCACTCTCCGCCGTCTTCATGTTCCCGGGTTACGTCACGGCGAGCTACCTGACCGGTCGCTTCGGGCGCAAGAAGGTGATGCTGGTGTTCGTGGCGGGCGCCGCTGCAGCAGGCTTTGCCTTCGCTAACGCCCAGTCCCTCACCCAGCTCTACCTATGGAATTTCCTGCTGTCGTTCTTCAGCCTGGGGGGCTGGGGCGTGTGGAACACCTGGCTCGCCGAACTCTACGACACGCGACGTCGCGGCGCGGGCACGGCCTGGGGCGTGACTACCCAGCGCGTGGCCAACGCCCTCGCGCCGGTGGTGATCGGCGCGGTACTAGCGAATACGGGCTTCCTGCAGACCGTGTCCTTCATCACCGTGTTCCTGGCAGCGACCTTCGCCGCGGCGGCGCTGCTGCCTGAGACGGAAGGCGTGGTGCTGGATTAGCTTGATAGACCCACGTTGGCTCCGTAGGGTGGATTCCACCCCGCCCAGGTCACTCCAACGAGGGAGCGTCATGCGATTGCAAGCCCACCCCCAGCGCCGCAATGCCCATGCGTGGGCCCTCGGCGCCCTGGCGGCCGCCATGCTCGTCGCCCCCGTCATCCACGCTGAGCCCGTCCGTGCCCGCGATCTCGGCATCCCCTTCGACGGCACGCCCGGCCCCTACAACGCCATCACGGATGTCGCAGGCGTGGAGGTCGGCTACATCACGCTCATCGAAGGCGCAGGCCCCCTCGTCATCGGCGAAGGCCCCGTGCGCACGGGCGTCACCGCCATCCTGCCGCGTGGGCGCGACGCCAAGCAGGGCGTCTTCGCCGGCTACTTCAACATGAACGGCAACGGCGAGATGACCGGCACCCAATGGATCGAGCACTACGGCACGATCTGGGGTCCGGTCCTCCTCACTAACACGGTGAGCGTGGGCGACGTGCATGCCGCGGCGATCCAGTGGATGCACGAGCGCAACCCCGAAGGCATGACCTACCTCCCCGTGGTCGCGGAAACCTGGGACGGCGACCTCAACGATATGTTAGGCAGGCACATCAAGCAGGCGCACGTGTACGCCGCCCTCGACGGCGCCCGCAACGGCCCCGTCGCCGAAGGCAACGTCGGCGGCGGCACGGGCATGATCTCCCACGGCTTCAAGGCCGGCACGGGTACCAGCTCGCGCAAGGTCGGGCCCTACACGGTAGGCGTGCTGGTGCAGGCGAACCACGGCCTGCCCTGGCGGCTGACGATCGCCGGCGTGCCGGTCGGTCAGGTGCTCAAACCGGACACGACGAATCACTTCGCGGCACCGGACGCCAAGGGCAGCTCCATCCTCGTCGTGGTGGCGACGGACGCGCCGCTGCTGCCCGTTCAACTCGCGCGCATGGCGCAACGTCCGGCGCTGGGGATCGGACGCACAGGCGGTGTTGGCGAAGTGGGCTCCGGTGAGATCTTCGTGGCCTTCTCGACAGCCAACGATACGCCCCCGCAGGAGGGCGAGGTGCGCACGCTGTACGCCTTGAGTGAGTACGCCGACTACACGATCGACTATCTTTACGAAGGGGTGATCCAAGCCACGGAGGAAGCCATCGTGAACGCCTTGATCGCGGCCGAGACCATGGTGGGCGTCGACGATGTCACGGTAGAGGCGATCGATCACGACCGCCTGCAGGACATCCTGCGCCAGCACGGGCGCTTAGCGTCGGACCCGGTCGCCGCCCCGGCGGGAGCGCCTGAGACGCCCCGATGAGCTTACGGAACCGCTAGCTCCCAGCGAACAGCGCGTCGAAGGCCGCCACCATCTCCTCATCTGGCACCTCACGAAGCCGCGTCGCGATGATCCAATGGTGACCGAAGGGGTCACGAATGCGGCCTGCTCGATCGCCGTAAAACTGATCGGCCAACGGAAACACCTCTTCCGCTCCGGCCGCGAGCGCCTTGGCGAACACCGCGTCCGCGTCGGGCACGTGAAGGTTGAGCACCACGCTGGTCGCCCCCAGTCGTGACGGACTGCCCGAGCCTGCGCCCGGCATCTCATCGGCGAGCATCACACGCGCACCGTGGATATCGATCTCAGCATTCATGCACGTGCCGTCAGGCGCCACCAGGCGCCACCAGGCGCGAACGGGGCTCCTGCGCGCCGAACACCCTCACGTACCAGGCGATGGCCTCATCGGTATCGGTGACCTGCAGGTAAGGCGTCAGCGATTGCATTGGGGATCCTCAATTCAAAAGGGGGCAGCTAACGAATGGCCCTCACCGGCGCGGAGCCGGCCTGGGGCATTTCACAGATTGCCCTCGAGGGCTGTCGACGCCTACCCCGCTTCGCCCGTCGCCACCGCAGGAGAGAGCATGAGTGCCAGAGCTCAACATCATGTCGCTGCCTTGCAACAAATTTATCTTCATGGGCTAAGTTTTCAGCGTACGGCGAGCAATCAGGACTCACTGACTGTTGCTATTCGAACACCACTGAGCCAACAATCCCCCGCAGGTTGCACAAATACAACGAAAGGCCCGTCCACCGGGAAAGGCTCTACCC
Source organism: Pseudomonadota bacterium (assembly GCA_039815145.1). Classification (NCBI taxonomy): domain Bacteria; kingdom Pseudomonadati; phylum Pseudomonadota; species Pseudomonadota bacterium. Next base: position 15,679 of record JBCBZW010000058.1, on the reverse strand, counting down.
CATGAAGTACGCCATCTCGCTCCTCGCCCTGCTCATGCTCCACGGCTGCGGTGGCGGCAGCACCACCCTCGCGCCCGCACCCACGCCCGACCCTGAGCCCACGCCCGACCCACCGCCCGAGGTCACGGACCCGGTGCCTTCGGCATTCTTCACCGACGGCACGACTATGCTGCCCGATGCGCGCAACAACGACTGCTTCGATGCGCGCGCCTTCGACGCCGAAGGCGATGGCGATCTCGACCTCTTCATCGCCGCGTTCTCCTTGAGCGGCGCGCGCAACCGGCTGTTCGTCAACGATGGCAACGCGAGCTTCACCGACCCGGACACGCTCCCGCCGAACCTCGGCATCTCCGAGCACGTGGCTGTGGGCGACTTCGACATGGATGGCGACCTCGACGTGGTGGTCGCCAACGTCAACAGCAACCCGGGCGACATGCACGAGTACTACCTGAACACGGGCTCCGGGCCGAACTTCGAGCTAGCGCCCCAAGGCCTGCCGGTGGCGGGCCTCTCGGCCTTCGTCGTCGCCCGCGACTTCGACACGGACAACGACCTCGATCTCTTCTTCTCCAACTTCGGCGTGAGCGACCTGCTCCTCAACGACGGCATGGGCACCTTCAACGAAGCGCCCGCCGGCAACCTGCCCGGCAACGACCCGGACATCACCGAGGACTCCGGGGTGGGCGATGTGAACGGCGATGGCTTCGACGATATCTTCCTCGCCTACCGCGGCAGCGCCAGCGAGGGCCAAGCGCTGCAGAACCGCCTGTGGCTCAACAACGGGCTCGGCGTATTCACCGACGTGACCGCGACCAACCTGCCAGCCATCGTCGACTCCACCTTCGACATCCAATTGGCAGACCTGGACGGCGACGGCGACCTCGACGCCCTGGTCGCCAACGCCACCATCGGTGATTCCAACCGCCCGCTGGCCGACTCATTGCTGATCAACGACGGCAACGGCATCTTCACGGACGAGACCGCAGCGAGGTGGCCGCAGGCGACCTTGTCGAACACCTACGGCGTGCTCACCATCGACATCGACCGTGACGGCGACCTGGATATCGTGACGGCGGAGAACTTGGGCGCCACGGGCCTCGGCACCGTACGCGCCTTCGCCAACGACGGCGCGGGGGTGTTCACGGAACAGACCGAGACCCTGATCGGCACCGTGGCAGGCAACATGGTTCACCTCGAGGCCGCTGACTTCGACGGCGATGGTCTGCTCGACGTGTACTTCTGCGCCACGCGCAACTTCGGCGCGGCGGGTTCCGGACGCGACTTCCTGTTTCTCGGGCAGTAGCCCCTAGCGAGGGGACGGGGCCGCTTCGTACGCGCGAATCTCCTCGGTGAAGGCATCCGCCAGGTCGTTCGGGATCGGGAAGGTCAGGTGGTACTGGGTGATCAGCAATCGCCCCTCCGCCCACACCAGGGCGCCCGATCCCCGGCTCGTCCCGTACTTCGCGTTGTCGAGAAGCTCGTGGAACATGACGACGTCCTCCACGGGCCGGTAGAGCGCGCGATCGCGCAGGGTGTAGGTCCACCCGTCGGTGGCGCTCGCGTACGCGCGGAAGGTGGGTATGTCCCAATCCTCCGTGGCATCCGTGCCGAGGAACCGGGCGGCGGGGTGGTACAGGGAGAAGTACCGATCCCAATCGGCCTCGGACGCCGCCGTGTGCAGGGCATCGAGCACCGCGGAGGCCGCCGCTAGATCGGGCACGCCCCGGGCCCGATCCGCCTCGGCAGCGATGTAGCCGAAGGCCGGCCAGTTCCCCGTCGCGACCACGCGCGCCAGCATGGCCCGTGCCTCGCCCCAGCGGCCGTTGAGGAAGTACCAGTTGGCCACCCCGTAGCCCTGGGTGGCGAGGGCCAGGCTCGCATCCGCCGCGTCAGTGCGCAGCAGCTCGTCTTCGGTCAGCTGGCCCTTGTAAAGGAGCAAACGTTTCAGATAGGCATCGTTCTCGATGATCTGCATATCGGCATTGATGAGCATCAACAACCCGGTAGCCTCCGTCCGCGCCCCCTCGGTGCCGAGGCGCTGCAAAGACATCCAGAGCCAATCGAGCGTCGCCACCTGCAGGTCGTCGTTCGGCGAGTAGTCCAGGCACTCGCGGTAGCGCTCGGCGGCGCGCTCGAAGTCGCCGCGCAGATAGTGCGCCAGGCCCCAGTGGTAGAGGATGTTGAACTGGGTGTTGGAGAGCGGCTTGTTGAGGCGGTTCGGGATGCCGTCGGGCTCGATCTCGGTCACCCCCTTAGGGCTCAACGCGTAGGCGGCTTCGAAGTCCGCGAGGGCGAGGTCGAACTGCCGGGTACTGATGTAGCGATGCCCGCGGTGGCGCAGGAGGCGGTAGGACTCGGGATACTGGGCCAGGCCCTGGGTGAAGACGTCTATCGCCTCCGCGTAGCGATTGAGGTAGGCGAGGCGTCGCCCCAGCCAGATCGTGTTGATCTCGCTCGGGTCGCCCTCGTAGGCGCTGCGCGCAGCATCGAGGTTGTCTTGCAGGCGCTGCTCCTGATCGAGCGAGCGTGGCAGGGGTGGATAGGCGGTGGAAGCCTCGGCACTGGGGCCGAAGAGGATTGGCGCCAGCAGCAGCAGGCAGGCCAGGGCCAGTAGGGGGATGGGGCGCATCACACAGCTCCTTGTGCATATGCGCGCAGCATGACCCAAGGCGAGGCGATCACGCCAGCACAGCTAGGCGGAGATCGCCATCCCATCCCGCGCGAGGAAGACTCGCTACATGGCCCAGCGGGTGGTGAACCAGGTGATGGTCTTGTCGAAGGCCAGGGCGCCGGCAGCCGGATCATCGTCACCGAAGTAGCTGGCGTGCTTGAGCTGCAGCGTGAAGCGCTGGATCTTCTTGGTGAACTGGATGTTGAACTCGGAGCCGTAGTCGATGCCATCCGCAGCGGACTGATAGTTGTGGAAGGTCGTCATCATCTTGATGCTGCCCGGCAGGGTCGACAGCCCCACGACGTAGAGGTCTTCCACCCCGCCACCCGGGAAGCCGATGAAGCGGTCGGCCCACCCCTGGAAGGCGTGCACGGTAGCCAGGGGCGTGGAGAAGGACACGCCGTTGCTGCTCTCGAGCACCTCGTAGGCCAGCTTGGCCGTGAAGCCTGTGCCGAACTTCAGGCCCGCCTCGACGCGGTACTGATCCGCCGAATCGAAGGCGGACGGATTGTCGCCGAAGGCGGACTGCTGCGAGATCTCCGCCAGGTACAGGAACTTCATCCGCTCGGATAGCTGGGCGCCGCCCTGGAACTTCACGCCCAGGGTGCCGCGATCGGTGAAGGGCGCCGGCAGGGCGTCGTTGTCGTAATCGAGGCGGTAGTAGAAGCCCTCGATCTCACCGAAGCGCAGGCCGCCGTACTTCACGTTCAGGAGGTGGCTGTTCATCGGGGAGTTAGCCAAGGCCTCGTTGTCGTTGTTCTCGCCGAAGATGCGACTGACGTTGTGCACGTACACGTAGTCGACCGTGAGATCGGCGATGGACTTGTTCACCAGGCGCACGGCGTCCATCGACTGCCAGTTCTGGCGCCAGGGCACGGGGCCCACGAAGCGGTGGTGGGGAGCCTTGCGGAAACTCACGTACTGGCGCCCCACCTTCAAAGTAGTGTCGGGGAGGCCCTTGTAGGCGAAGTAGGCTTCGTCGAACTCGATGCCCTCGGGATCGGCGACCACATCGAAGCCTTCCGATGTCTCCCCGGGCACGTTGAAGTCGTCGAGGCCGACGTGCAGCACCCCCTCGAGGCCCACGTGGACGGAGAAGCCGGCGCGCTCGGCCGTCGAGTAGCCGAGGAAAGCCCGCAGGGTGGAGGCGCTGGCGCTGTCGAGGTCGTTGGCTTCGTCATCGACGAACTCGAAGCGGTGATTGAGCACCAGGGTGCTCATGGCCTGGGTGAACCACTCATCGAGGGCCGTCTGGCTCCACGTGGGCGCGCTGCCTATCAGCCCACCACCGAGCACCATCGCCGACACGACGAGGCGTCGAGACGTCACCAAGCACTGCATGACCGTCACCTGTTACCCATTGGGGATCAGTCGTCAGTATCGGCGTGCGCCGCCGCCGCGCCCGATGCCCAGGGCGCATTCTCTGGATTGCGCGCTGCAGATCGCCACGCGCTCGCCCGAAGTTGGGACGTGTGCCCAACAGCTTTGCAAGCTTATGGCAAGCACGTCGTCGGACTCCCATAGGGACTTTGCCGGAGCACCGAGTGATCCCACGGCGCGGCGGCGGTCGCGGTTAGCGCCTCACCGCATTACCCGCCTATACGGCTACGCGATCCCGAACGCCAATGCAGTACGTAGGCGGATCCAAGCATCACCGCCGCCAGCACATCCACCCAGGCCACCTTCAGCAACATGGCGTTGGTCGGCTCCAATGCCAGCACGAACACCGCGAACGAGAGCATGCCCGTCAAGCCCGCGATCGTTGCGGCGCCCCGCAAGCGCGGCGCGAAGGAGGACCATAAGATCAGCCCGCCGACGATCGCCAGCACCAGCGCGCGATGGCGCAGTAGTAGCGCGACGTCGGCGTGCAGCACGGGGAGTGCGTACAGCCTTACCAGGTGCTCGTCGGACAAGGCCCCGACGATGGGGAGGATGTTGATGAGCCCCGGGACGAAAAAGAGAACGCGCTGAAAAAGCTTCATTCGCGCATTTTCGTATCTTCGGTGGACGATTCAATGACCTTGGAGGTAATGACGACGTCGATAGCACCCGCGAACCCAGCAGCTTCCCTATGTATCTACGGAGATCTCCTCCCAGCTAGCACCTGGCTGGGTGAGCCAAACCGTCGCGTAGCGTCGCTCCTGCAGGATGCCCTCATCTATGCCAGGCGGCGGCGGGCGCCCACGGAAACGCGCATCGCGCGCACGCCAGTGGGGCACACCCATCTCCCCGTCGAGGAAGTACAGATCGTCCACAGATCGAAGTGTCGCGCCATCGATGAACGCTTGCGGATCGACATACATGTTGGCGAGCGCGTCTATTCGCGCCAATTCGACTCGTGTGGTGAACGAGGGCAACTGATCCACCACCCCTAGCGACCACAGCAACACGGCGAGCGACTCTGCTCGCCAGCTAAACTTGATCCGGTCGGCGCGCGCTGGCTCTTGCGTAAAGAAAAACGCGCGCTCTGCCGGCGCGAAATACGCGTCAACTCCGTGATCGCGGACCCATCGGCCAAGCCCATCAGCCGGTGACTGGTACACCCTCTCGACCACCGCGAGCAGGGCCAGGGCCCGCCGAGCCACGTCCTGCGGGGGTTGCAGCAGATCCGCGTCGTTCTCGTCGTCGTCGTCATCCTCGTCGAGCCCCTCATATCCTGGCGGGTGGACTCCCGGCGACTCCAGATCGACGTCCTCGCCGAGCTGCGGGTCGTGGAGACGCAACGCGTGCTGTCGGCAGAAGGCAACCAGCGCCGCGTAGAAGGCTTCGAGAACGCCTTCGTCGTGTCCGCTCAATTCGATGGCAGCGAACTCCCACTCCTCCCCATCCTCAGGGTTCGGCAGGTCGATGCCCATCTTCGCCGCAGAAGCCTTGAGTTCCTCGAACGCAGCGCCGAAACCAAGCACGGGCTCAAGCTCGAAGCGCTCGGTGATCGACAGGAATTGGTCAGCGAGTGCTTGCCTGTCCAGGGTGACACCCGCCGGTACGACGACAGAAAGATCAAAGGACACGATGCGCTAGCCGTCGCCCGTTGTGAACCGCACCCTAGGCCGACTGATGCCCGGGCGCGCGCCCGATCAGCCACCGCCAGGCCTTCCCCGTGCCGCTCAGGAAGTCCTCCTGCAGCAGGTACAAGGTCGGAACCAGGATCAAGGTGATCACCGTGGCGAAGAGAATCCCAAAGCTCATGCTCACGGCCATCGGGATCACGAACTGCGCCTGGGCGCTCGTCTCCAGCATGATCGGCACCAGACCGATCGCCGTGGTCAGGGACGTGAGGATGATCGCCCGGAAGCGCGCCTTGCCGGACTCCAGTACCGCCTCCTGCAGCGCAATGCCGTCGGCCCGCGCCTTGTTCACGAAGTCGATCATGATCAGGCTGTCGTTCACCACCACGCCGGCCAGGGCGATGAGTCCGAAGAGGGAGAACATGCTGATCTCCATCCCGAGCAGCAGGTGGCCGATGATCGCGCCGATGAAGCCGAAGGGAATCACGGACATGATGATCATCGGCTGCGTGTAGGACTTCAGGGGGATCGCGATCAGCGCGTAGATGAGGAACATTGCGGCGATCGACGCGTAGGTGAGGTTGCTCAGGAACTGCTGGGTCTCGAGGCTCGCTCCCTCCAGGGCGTACTCCACGCTCGGGTGGCGGGCGAGGATCTCGGGGATAACGTTGGTGTTGATGTCTTCGATCACCTCGCCGGGCTCGGCGACCACCGTGTCGATGTCGGCGGAGACGGTCACCGTGCGCTCGCCGTCCTGGCGGGTGATCGAGGCGTAGGCGTTGCCGTAGCGCACCTCGGCCACCTCCGAGAACGGCACGCGATCACCCGACGGCGTCGCCACCAGCATCGTCTCGAGATCGTCAACGGAGCGCCGGTCCTCCTCCGGGTAGCGCAGCATCACCTTCACCTCGTCCTTGCCGCGCTGGATGCGTTGCACCTCTTCGCCGAAGAAGGCCTGGCGCACCTGCGTGCCGAGGGTGTTCAGGGTGATGCCGAGGGCCTCGGCCCCAGGCTTCACGGCGAGTTCGATCTCGTTGCCCGCCGCGCTGGCCGAATTGCGAATATCGAAGACGCCTGCGTAGGAGCGCAGGGACTCCATCAGCTCAGCGGCGGCCGCTTCGATAGCATCGATGTCGTCCCCGATGAGCTTGAAGCTCAAGGGCGCGCCGCCCCCAATCGTGTTGCCGTTGGTGAATTGCAGGGTGCGAACGCCGGGGATGTCGCCACTTTGCTCTCGCCACCTGGCGGCCAACTCATCGCCTTCGACGGTCTGCGTTTCGACCGGCTGCATTTCCACGATCACCGTCCCCCGCGTGGGCGTCTCCGTGAACGTGGCTACGTGGCGCAGCGGATCGGTGCCCTGCGGATTCTCGTCGAGATAGCGGTCGCGCACCACGTAGATCGATTCCTGTAGGTGCACCAGCGCCTTGTTACGTTCCTCGCTCGGCGTGCCCGTCTGCATGCTCACGCTCGCAAACAGGTAATCGCCCGGCAACTCCGGGAAGATGACGAAGCGCAGGAAGCCGCCGGCGAAGAGGCCGCCGGCGAGGATGATCATGGCGACGAAGATGGCGAAGGTGACGCCGCGCGCCTTGATCGCCCGCCGCAGCAGGGGGTCGTAGAGCTTGTCGATGACCCAGCGGAGGCAATGCTGCGTGTGGCGCTGGGCGCGGGCGAAGGCCTTGGCCAGCCACTTCAAGGGGTTCTTAGACTGCAGGTAGGGCGAGAAGATCGCCTCCTCGTCGATAGGCTCGATCTTCGAGTGCGCCAAGTGCGCGGGCAGGATCAACTTCGACTCCACCAGGGAGAACAGCAGGCAGAGCGTGACCACCACGGACACGGCTTCGAGGAAGGAGCCGGCGACACCACCCACGAAGAGCATCGGCGCGAAGGCCGCGATCGTCGTCAACACGCCGAAGGTGGCGGCGACGGCCACGCGGTTGGCGCCGGCCACCACATTGTTCACCGTGTGCCCGTCCGCGCGCGTCTTGGTGTAGATGCTCTCGCCGATAATGATCGCATCGTCCACCACGATGCCCAGCACGAGGATGAACGCGAAAAGACTAATGACGTTGATCGTCACTGGCCAGGGGTTGTAGGGCATGAACGCGAGTGCGCCCAGGAAGGTGACCGGGATGCCGATGATCACCCACATGGCGAACTTCAAGCGCAGGAACAAGCTCAGCACGATGAACACCAGGGCGGCGCCCTGCCACATGTTCTTCAGCATCATGTCCAGGCGCTGCTGGAGGTAGTTGGCGCGGTCCACCCAGGTGGTCACGCGCACGCTCTCGGGCAGGGTCTTGGTGAACTCCGCCACGTAGCCCTTCACCACCTGGGCCGTGCGCAGCTCGTTCTGCTGGCCGCCGGCGAGCACGCGCATGGTCGCCACCGGCTCGCGGTTGAACAGGCCAAAACCGTCGCCCTCCACGAAACCATCGTCGATGGTGGCGATGTCCGACAGCAGCAGGCGCGAGCCGTCCTCGAAGGTGCGCACGGCGATCTGGGCGAACTCGCTGCCCGTGTACACCTGGCCCTGGGTGCGCAGGAGGATGTCGCCGCGGTCCGTCTCGATGGTGCCGCCGGGGATGTCGCGAGCGTTGGCGCGCACGGCCAGGGCGATCTCGTCCATCGTCAGCTGGTAGCGCTCGAGGGTCGCCTGCGCCACCTCGATGCTGATCTCGTAGGGACGATCGCCGAGGAGCTCCACATCGTTGATGCCCGGCAGCTGGAGCAGGCCGTTGCGCACGTCCGCGGCCACGTCCTTGCGCGCGTACTCATCCATGTCGCCGTAGATAGAGATGAAGATCACCGGCACGGGCACTTCCACCCGCTCGATCACCGGCTTCTCCGCCAGCTCGGGCAAGGTAGGGATGGCGTCGACGCGGGTCTTCACCTGGCTCTGCACGAGGTCCAGGCTGGCGCCCGGCGTGAGTTCGATGGAGACCGTGCCCGAGCCCTCGCTCGCCGTGCTGCGGATCTCGGCGATGCCGGGCAGGTTGGCGATGGCGTCCTCGATGCGGGTGAGGATACCCTGCTCCACCTCCTGCGGCGCGGCGCCGGGGTAGGCGACGGTGACCGTGACGATGTCGAGCTCGAAGTCAGGAGTGGTCTGCTTACGGATCGATTGGGCGACCATGATGCCGGCGACCATGATCACCGCCATCAGCAGGTTGGCCGCCACGGGGTTGCGCGCAAACCAGTTGATCAGCCCGCGCTGGGGATCGTCACTCGCCATCATCGCTCTCCGAGGATCAGCTGCGCCGTGGGCTCATCGTCCGCCGTGGCCTCGACGGCCTCGTCGTTCGGCCGCACCAGCATGCCGTTGAGGGGGGCTTCCAGCGTCGTCAGCAGCACGCGATCCTCGCTCAACTGATCCGCCAGCACGTAAGCGTACTCGGCATCCGTGCGCAGGATATCGAGGTTGCGCAAACGCAGCTTGTTGTCTACGTCGACGAAGATCACCTGATTGTTGCCGCGGATGAGCGTGCGCGGGATCTTCACCACACCGTTCACCACGATGCCGTCCACGGCGGCCTCCACGAAGGTGCCCGCCGGCAGCGGCATGCTGCCGGTCGTGTCCGCATCGCGCTGGTAGGGATCGACCACCTCGGCCACGGCGAACACCATGCGCGTGCGCTCATCGACCACGCCTTCCGTGCGCACCACCCTCGCCTGCCAGGTGGCAGGCTTGCCGCGGTAGCGCCCGCTAAGGGTGGCGTCAGGCGGCGGCGTGTCACCGGCGACGCGCGGCAGCTCGACGAAGGCGAGCTCCCGATCCGGCAGGGGCAGGCGCACTTCGAAGCGGTCGGTGGCGAAGGTGGTGCCGAGGGCCGAGCCCGGAGCGACGTAATCGCCGAGCTGGGCCGTGCGCTCGCGGACCACGCCGTCGTAGGGCACGCGCACGTAGGTGCGCTCGAGATCGCGCTGGGCGCGGACCAGATCGGCCTTGGCAGACTCCAGGGCCGCCTTCGCCGACAGCAACTCCGCCTCCGCACCGTAGCCCTTCTCGCGCACCCGCTTGGCGCCGTCGTATTCCACCTGGCGCTGACTCACGGCCGCCTTGGCCTGCGCCACCGCCACCTCGTAGTTGGTCGGATCGATGCGCAGGAGCACCTCGCCGGCTTGGAAGGAAGCCCCCGCGACGAAACTGTCCGCCACCTCCACCACCGTGCCGGCCACTTCCGCGCTCAGGCGGGTCTGCGTGACCGGCTGGGCGACGCCCTGGCTGATCACGCTGAAGGCGGTGGAGGTGGGCTCGAGGCTCAGGACGTTGACGAGCGGCGCCGCGTCCTCGCGGGGCTTTTGCTCGACCTCCGGGCGCATGGCCTTCATGAAGCCGGCGCCCAAGATTGCGCCGCCGATGATGCCGATGATGAGTCCGAAGGTGAGGAGTCGTTGCAGCCAGTACGGCACGCGAGTACCCGATTTGCGGTGATCACGGCGGGTATTGTGCGCCTGAAGCACAGCGGCCTCCAGCGCCAGGGGTCATGCGTTGGGCGCTACGCGTTACGAACTGAGCGCTGCGCCCGCCTTTCCGACCCATCCGCGGCAGCCACCGGGCATCAGCCCAGGATCACAGCACCGCTCCGCGCAAGAGCTGCACGCCGAACAGAACGACAAAGCTCACCCCGACCAGCAGCAGCCCGCGCAAGAATCGCTTGCGCTTCAGATCCCGAAGCCTGGACACGGTCATCAACTCGTAGGCGAGCTCTTCCATCGGGTCGGCCTGCCTGGCGGCCGTCGCCAGGGCGCTCGCCGACGAGGTGTGATCCGGATCCACGAAGAGGACGCGATCGCGCGGCGTGTGCTCGGCGGCGTGGAACTGCTCCGCCGCCTTCCTCGTGGGGTAGAGCACGGCGCCGAAGGAGATGATCGGGAAGATCGTCACGAGCCAGGCCACCGCCACGGCGAGGAAGCCGATCTCGCTGTCCGCCCCGGGGAGATGCTCGCCGATGCCGCCGACGATGCCGAGCGCGAACATGTAGCCGACGCCAACGATCTGCGCCTTCGTGTCGTAGGCGCGGACCGTGGCTTGAGCCTCTTCCAGCCCCAGTTTCAATAGCTCGAGTGCCGAGCGGTCCTTGTCATTCATCTCAATCGACACCTGGCGGGCACCACCCCGCTAATAGCGCCGTGAGTCCTGGTAGGCCTGGCGAGGGTCATCGCACTGCGGCGACCAACTCTCCAGCTGCCTCTGCTCTTCCGTCAGCGCCTGGTAGCGACGGCCGCGTTCCTCGCGGTCGCGTATCTTGCGTGCTTCGAGGAGGCGTTGCTGGTAGGCCTCGTACTCCAGCCACCATTCTTGCACCGGGCCGATCAGCCACACGCCGCCGATACGGGAGAGCCGTAAGCCGTTGGAGACCTGATTGCGGTCGGCCACCACCCATACCTGGTTCTCGCAGGCGGGCCCATCGGCGCAATGGCAGCCCTCGGTGACGGCGCCGATGTTCACGATGGCGCCGGGAAAATGGGACAACATCACGGCCCTGATCTCGCGCACCTCCTCGTCGCTGATGTTCTCCTCCCGGACGCGACGCAAGGTGGCGGGCCGCTTGGGCCGATCTGGTGGCCAACGCTGCTGGTGCAGGACGACGGGGGGTGGCCGAGGTGGCGCCGTCTGCGCCGAGGGCGCGGAGCGCTCGACGGGCTCCGTCCGTTGCTCAGCAGGGCTCACGCCCACCAGGCAGACGCACAGCGAGGTCAACGCCGCGATCACCGTGTGTTTGCTCAGCATAGGTCGACGCCCTGGCTCCCGTGCACCCATTGGAGTGGATCGCCACCTATTGTGCGCCGATAGCCCGCCGGCTTCTACGCATGGCGCGGGCGAACGAATTTCGCGCACCGCAGGCGCGCGCAGGAGCGCTTAGGCGGGGTCGATCTCAGCGGGCGATAGCTCGCGCGCTAACCGATGGTCTCTGAGCGGCGTCGCCGCCAGCGCGCCCAGCACGCCGAGGCCCATCACCCACAAGGGCCAAGCAGCGGGATCCCACACACCTGAGGCGTTGTAGGCGTCCAGCACCTCGTAGGTAACGGCGACCAAGGTCACCCACACGAGTCCCACCAACGTCGGCCGCAAGACGAGCAGCGGGACCAACGGCAACAGATACCACGGGAAGACCACGGGGCTCACCACCAGCGGCACCGCGAGCGCGAGCGCCAGCCCTAGAAACAAGTCTCGCCGCGCCCACCAACAGGCCAGGAACAACAACCCGATGGCAAACAAAGGCAAGGCAGCGTCGATCTCCAGGAAGGCGAACACATCGTAGAGCGGCGACCCGAAGCGCCACTTCTCAAAAAAGACGGGCAAGCTCCCGAGCGGCCTGAAACCCAAGGCCAAGGCGCTCCCATAGATGGCGCCGAGCGTCAGCCCCATCGCCACCACCACACGCCGAGCCTGCCGCCACGACAGGACGCTCACGAGCGGCCCCAACAACAGCACGGGCAACAGCTTGATCGCCGCCCCGCAGGCGATCGCGACCCCCGCCCACCGCCACCGAGCGGTCACGATCGCCCACAAGGCGGCGGTCACCGCCAGGGTGGCCCACACATCCACGTGAGCGCCGATGCCCGCTTCCAGGAGCATCAGCGGTGACATGGCCAGCAGCGGCAGGTGCCGTTGCTGACCGATCTGCGCCGCCAGTGGGATCATCAACAGCAGCACGCCGACACTGGCGAGTGCACTCAAGAATTTCCATAGCCAGATGCCGGCGGCGGGGCCGGCCAGGGCGCTGACGGCAAAGCCAACCAACGCCAGCGGCGGGTAGAGGGTGGGATACGCCGCGTGCTCCTCGGGCGTGGCCCACACGGCACGCAACCACGCCACCTGCGCGTCGTCCGGTGCGACGACGTAGGGATCGACGCCGGCGACGACCACCGCCCCATCCCACAGGTAGCGCTCCACGTCATGGGTGGTGAAGGGCGCCACCGGTATCAGCAGCAGGCGCGCCACCACGCCGAGGGCGATGAGGGTGGGCAGGGACAGGCGCCCTTCCAGGCTGCAGCGCCAGAAATAGAACATCCACGCGGTCAAGGCGAGGTGCAGCGCGATCACCGCCGACCCGCTGTGTGCCCCGGCGTACCCAGGTATCCACAGGGCTGACGCGACCGTCGCGAGCCACGCAGCGCCGGGGATGCTCACGTCAGCGCCACCACCGCCCGCGGGCGCCGTCGCTCGAGCTGGGCCACGATGCTGGAGACGCCCGTGTACAGAAACCCGAAGGCGAACATCGCCATGAACGGCACGGCCATGTAGACCTGCTGCTGCACGCACCAGAGCGTCGCCCACACGTAGATGAGGCCAACGGCCACCTCCAGGGCCTCCCCCACGCGCGAGACGGCGACGAAATAGTCGGGGCGCGCCTTGGCCCCTTGCTTCGGCGTGCGCACGAAGGCCGTACGCCGCCCGAGCAATGCCTCCAGCACGCCCACGCCGTTGTTGCGGCTCAAGCCGATGGACGTCGCCATCAGCAGCGGCACCTGCCAGGCCTGCGCCAGTACGCTGCGCCCAAGCGATGCCTGCGCGCCGAGGTAAAAGTACACGTGCGACAGGCCACCGAAGGTGAACAGCACCAGATCCACCCATACCGGCGGAAAGGGAATGATCGACTGGCGCAGCATCACCGCCGGGATCAGGAAGAAGAGCCCGTCGAGGAGTATCAACAGATGCGATAGGTTGCTCGTGAGATGTACCGTCCCCTCGAGGCGCTGAGCTGGCGCGATCGGGGTTCGCCACAGGCGAGGCAGGAGCTTGCGCATCACCTCGATGCCGCCCTTCGACCAGCGACGCTGCTGACTCTTGAAGGCGTTCATGTCACTCGGCAGCTCGCTCATGCAGCGCACGTCGCGCAGATAGACGAAGCGCCAGCGTGCCAGCTGGGCACGGTAGCTGAGGTCGAGGTCTTCGGTGATCGTGTCCGCCTGCCAGCCGCCGGCGTCGATGATCGCCGCGCGACGCCAGATGCCGGCCGTGCCGTTGAAGTTGAAGAAGCGATCGCCGGCGCTACGGCCCGTCTGCTCCACCGTGAAGTGCGCGTCCAGGAGCATGCCCTGCAGGCGGGTGAGGAGGCTGTCGCGGCGGTTCAGGTAGTCCCACTGAGCCTGCACCATGCCCACGCGCGGGTCGGCGAAGTGCTGGATCATGCTGCGCAGGAGCTCCTTCTCCGGCAGGAAATCCGCATCGAACACGGCGACGTACTCCCCGGATGCGCGCTGCAGGGCAGCCGCGAGCGCACCGGCCTTGAAGCCCACCCGATCGCTACGGCGCAGGTGCTCGATCCGCACGCCCCGCGCCGCGTGGTGGGCGACCCCCTCGGCGACGATGTGGCTGGTGTCGTCGGTGGAGTCGTCCAACACCTGGATCTGCAACCGATCGGCGGGATAGTCCAACGCGGCCGCCGCGTCGATCACCCGGCGCGCGACGGCCCGCTCGTTGAAGAGCGGCAGCTGCACCGTGACCGTGGGCAGCGTCTGCAAGCGCGCGAGGGGCGACGGCTGGCGATAGCGGCGCTGCGCCAGGGCGGTGATATAGAACCGGTGCGCCCCGAACAGGCACAGCACGCCCAACACCACGTAGTGACCGGCGAGCAGCAGCGCCGCAATCCACTCCACCACAGCCTACCGCCCGGGCTTGAAGGCGAAGACGTAACCCACCTGGAAGGTGTCGCCATCGAGGATGTTGTCGCCGAAGATCGAGTTCGTATAGGTGAACTCCACGCTATGGCGATCGTTGACCTTGTAGCCGATGCTCGCTTCCACGCGACCGAGGTCGAAGGCATTCGGGAAGTTGGGGTTGCCGCCGTCGACGAACTCCACGTTGGTGCTCTGCAGGGCCTCGATCACATCGAGCTTCGCCCGCAGGTAGACGTTGTCGCTGGCGTCGAAGCCGTACTCGACGAGGTAGCGGAACTCATCGCTGGGATCGTCCGCGCGGTAGCGATAGGCCGCCTCCACGCCGAAGTAGCCGAAGGGGTGGAGCGACTTGCCGATCTGAATGCGACCCTCGAGATCCGATTGACCGTTACCCAGGGGTAGCGCGGCGTCTTCGTTGTAGAGGAAGGGCAACTTGTAGAGCAGCTGCGTGGACACCACCCAGTCACTGTTGACCAGGTTGTAGCGCAGCCCGAGGTCGACATCGCCGATGCCGAAGTTGTCGGTGCTGCCGGTCACCGTCTCGTTCTCCGACCAGCGCACGGGCAGCTGACCGATGAGCGTGAGCTTGTCGTGCAGGCCGTACTCGGCGTAGTAGTTCAGCGTCAAGTCGGAGAAGCGCTCGAAGCCCTCCGCGCCGGGACCGAAGGTGTCGGTGGCCTCGAAGTAGTTGAAGGCGATCTTGTTGTAGCCCTCACCCTTGGGCAGGGTCCATGCCCCGGCATGCACCTGGGCGAGGGGAATGAACGCCAGCGCCAGGGCGGCGCCGACGGCAGCGAAACGTTGCACGTGTTTTCTCCTGGAGTTAGGAAGCGGTATCGGCTAGGGAGTGCTTGCGCGCTGGATGGCTAGCCGCAGCATTTGCGTGGGACTGGCGCGCGCTCAGTGGTGACGGCATCCGCGTCTTCAAAGGGCGTGGCGAGGCCGTCGCCCGCGAACGCGCCCAGGTGCGTCGACGCATCGCCGAAAAACTCGAAGTGCGCCGCGAAGCGACTGCCGCGGAGCATCTGCCAGGTGGATGTTGGCCAGCACCTCATCGAGGTGGGCGGGCAGCGTGCCCTCGGTGCAGCAGGCGTCGGTGAGTAGATCGTCCGTGCCCTGCAGCACTTGGCCGTAGTAGTTCTTCACGCTCTCATGCACGGAAACGTCCTCCGGGGGCGGCGGTGGTATCGGTGAGGGTGGGCAGGGTCGCCAGGAGCTGGCGCCGTGCGGGTCGGTGATCGGTCTTGAGGTCGTGGCGCAGCGCGTCGAGGTCTGCAGCCACATCGATGTCGTAGGAGCCGTCGATGTCGTCGACGGCGTAGCCGAGGCGGCGACAGGCGAGCTTCAGGCTCGCGCCCAGGGCGCGGGT